>JAFDDW010000437.1 GCA_019310665.1 Deltaproteobacteria bacterium | reverse complement strand
GAGCTGTCATTTCAGGATCATGGTCGACGATCCCAAGGCCACCATCGGACTCACGGAGTTGAACCTGGGGATCATACCCGGCTGGGGAGGCACCCAACGCCTGACCCGCATCGTTGGAAAGGCCAGAGCGCTGGACATGATTCTGTTCAGCAAACGAATCGATGCCCAGGAAGCACTTTCGATCGGTTTGATAAATCAAATGTCCACCAAAGACAGATTAATGGACGATGCAATTGCTTTTGCCGAAGTCCTGACCAAACGACCACCCCTTTCTGTCGGTGCTGTATTGAAAGCGATTTCTGAATATGATTACAATGGGTTGGAATCGGGACTTAAAGTAGAAGAAGAGGGCAGTGCCATTGTTGGAAAGTCCAAAGATTGCGTGGAGGGGTTTACGGCCTTTCTTGAAAAGCGCGAGCCGGTGTTTACGGGAAAGTAAAGAATTGGGAAGTCGGAATGCGGAATGCGGAATCTGATTGCGTTGCGTGCTATAATTGGATCCAATTCCTTTCGTTCTGTCTTTTCTATTAAAATCGATCGTTCGACCCAGTCGTTAGACTCTGAGCCTCTCGAAGGGAGGCTCTCGACGGGTAGAATTGCTTAAATATTCAATCTGGCTATGGCATCAATCATGTGCAAACATGATGTGATTTCAAATAGGTACTAAAGAAGTAAAAATTCCGGTACCTGGTTACCGGCCTTCAGCCCGTCTTCAATTAATTCCAGAACCCTGGGTTTTTCTTCGGGGAATTTATAGCCCTCATAGCTATGGCTGAGCAAGAGACCCCCGTTGCCGTTGCGCCAGTAATTACCGGCATGATCAAAACAAACTTTTGACGTGACGTTTAATTTTTCGATCATCAGCTTTAATTCGAGCAGATGTTCGTCCGGGGACAGCATCTGGAATTCGCCATTTTCCTGCCATTCGTAAATCGGTGTTCCCGGCTGGGGGAAAAGCGGTCTGGAGCGGATATAGTGCGGATTAATTTCGCTTAACACCCGGGCCGTATTTCGGGCGTGATTTTCCCACATCTCTTTACCACCCAAACCAGGCATCCAGTATTCGGAAAGCTGAAATCCGGCCTGCATGGCCTTTTGACCGCCTTTGATGTGGCCGTCTCCGATGACGCCTTTCTTGATTTTTTTCAAAAGTTCGTCATCACCCGTTTCCAAACCCACATGCAGCCTGTCAAGCCCGGCTTGGTGTATGGCTTTCAGCTCTTCCAAACTTTTCTGGGCCAGAGTTTTAGAACGGGCATAGGAAGTCACCCGGGTCAGGGAAGGGAAGGTTTTTCTAAAATATTCTAAAACCTCGATGAGTTGATCGGTTTTCATGATCAGGCTGTTGGCATCCTGTAAAAAAGCCGTTTTAGCGCCGGACTGCAGCCAGTTGTAGACCATCACAAACCCGTGGTGGTACTCGAGTTCCGGATTCCTGTTGATCAGTTCAATGACGGTATCACGGGTGATTCTGCCGTCGAATCCGAGCCGGTGTGAAATTTCCTTCAGATCATTACCGATGGCAGCGATGGAATCGATATCCTGTTTGATTTCAGCGGGGGATCGGACCTCAAACTTTTCGGTTTTGTACATGTTGCAAAAAGCACAGCGGTTCCAGGGGCAGTTGCGGGTGAATCTGACCAGCAACGAAAAACTGCCGCCTTCACTGGGCGGCCGGTAAACTCCGACTTCAAAATTATATTTTTGGGATGTTTCTGCAGCCATCGGGTCTCCTTTAGTCGTTTACGGTTTGGATGTTAGATAATTTCTTAAAATAAGCATTGGTTTTTTCATTTCAATTCGGTTTTATCCGCTCTGCCTTGTCAGATCCTTAATAGCCATTATTGAAAATTAGATTTGACAATTTTTTTTGTATTGCCTAATTGAACTGAAGTTAAAATTATGAACGTTTGGGTACAAATTATCAACTGTTTTCAGGGGAGCAAGCCATGGCAAAGGTAAACATAAACGGGTGCGAAATCTATTATGAAGTTCACGGGCAGGGAGACCCGCTGGTTCTCATTATGGGACTGAGGCGCAACGTGGAATGGTGGTTTCGCCAGATACCCGCACTGTCGGAACACTTTCAGGTAATCGCCTTTGATAACCGGGGTGCCGGCCGCTCCGACAAACCCGTCATGGAATACTCCATGCGTCTATTTGCGGATGACACCGCCGGACTTATGAAGGCCTTAGATATTTCAAAGGCCCATATACTGGGGATCTCCATGGGCGGGTACCTCGCGCAGGAACTCGCCTTGAATTACCCCGCTAAAGTTAAAAGCCTGGTTCTGGGTTGCACCGGCTGCGGCGGTGACAGGGCCGTGATCATGTCGCCGGAAAGAATGGAAAAATTTACGGCCAACAAAGGATTAACGCCTGAGGAGATTCTGCGCAAAGATATGGATATCTACTTCTCCGATGATTATGTTGACCAACATCCTGAAAAAATAAAAGAATTTGTCGAAATTTCTATGCGTCACTACCAGCCGGCGGATGCATTTCTGCGGCAGTTTGATGCCTGTTTACGGCATGACACCGGTGATCGGCTGAACCAACTTTTGGCACCTACTTTGATAATGACAGGAGATGATGATCCCCTCGTTCCGCCGCAAAATTCCCATATCTTAAAAGATCTGATACCGGGTGCAGATTTATCTGTTTTTGCCGGCGGCCGTCACTGCTTTTTCATTGAAACGGCTGATCAATTTAATAAAAAAGCTGTCGACTTTCTTAAAGCCAACAGCTGAAATGGTTCATCTCAGGCGAACCCGTCATTTATCAAATTAGCGTCTCCGGGAGAGATGTCATTTTCGAGGCCGGAACCGCAAATAGCATCATTAATTTTGTCTTCGAGTCATGGAAGCCCGGCACCGGGGACGTCTACTTTAATTGTTTCGATTTTTCCACCCGGTGCGGCACGAACCTCATCAGGGATTGCGGACCCTGCCGTGCACACAAACAACGTGCAACGGTCATCTCCGCCCAGCATACAGGCATACGGCCTGGTTGATACGTTCACACGATGGGTGATTTCTCCGCTTTTAAGCACTCGCATAACTTCCCCAGGGTGGGGTGCCGCGACCCAGATGGCTCCCTCGGCATCCAGGCAGATTCCATCCGGAAACACTCCCTCCAGATTGGCCCAGATACGACGATTTGTTAGGGAGCCGTCCTGCTCAAGGTCGAATGCGGTTAAACAATTCCCAAAAGTTTCTGCAACAATGAGCGTCTGTCCATCCGGTGTAATAACAGTACCATTTGGGAAAAGCAGGTCCTCGGCCACAACACGGGCTTGGCCCTCCGGCGTCACCAACACGATCTCTGCCGGTTCAACCGGTGCATTGGCAGCATAGTCGAAACCAAAGTTGCCAATATAAGCCCTGCCATCATGATCAACCACCATATCGTTACAGTGATAAGATGCAAGTTCGTTTAAGTC
>JAFDDW010000436.1 GCA_019310665.1 Deltaproteobacteria bacterium | reverse complement strand
TTTATATAAAAAAAGAAGGCCAGCCACAGCAAAATCTGCTCCACCAAATTTATATTGCCGGCGATCAAAGCCCGATAAACAGCATTGTTAAATGCAAATAAACAAAAAAGGCAAAAAAGAGCGTAGGCGTTGGTCTTGATAAATTCTCTTTTCCAAAAATAAATTAGTCCAATCAGCAGGATACATTTGGCTATCAGGAATATATGAAAAGCCGATTTGTAATCAAATTGGGCAAAAAATCTATAAAAATACAATGTAACGGGCGGATAATTATATAAAAATGGAGTCTGGGCTTGCGGGAACAAGATGCTGGAATCATACGGATCAAGGCCGGATGCAAAGATTTCACCGGCCTTACGGTGGGTTCGAAAATCCCATTGATATTGATCAAAATTTGCGGAGATATGCAGCACCAGGGTGAGAAAATAAACCAGCAAAAAAACCAGGCCGACAATCCCGAAAATCTTTTTCCCCATAATATTTCCTGCAAAATCAGTCGAAAAATCGGAACCACAAAATAGCAAAGATGGCCTTCAGACCATCCTTCCAAACGATCTTTTTACCTTCCTCGTAAGTCCTCCCACTGTAACTAATAGGGACTTCATAAACGCGAAAGCCTTTTTTGGCAACCTTCATTGTAAACTCCGGTTCAAAGCCGAACCTGTTTGATCTGAGCTTAATCTCATTGAGAACCTTTTTTTTGAAAACCTTGTAGCAGGTTTCCATATCGGAGAGGTTCAGGTTGCTGAATACATCGGCCAGGAGCGTTAAAAATTTATTGCCGACATAATGCCAGAAAAATAAAACCCGATGGGGACCACCCAGAAATCTTGAACCATAGACAACATCCGCTCTGCCATCGAGGATGGGACCCAGAAGAACTTTGTACTCCTGAGGATCATACTCTAAATCGGCATCCTGAATGATAATGATGTCACCCCCGGCAGCGGCAAAACCGGTTCTCAGGGCAGCTCCTTTTCCTCGGTTGCGGTCATGCGTCAGTATTTGAACATTTTCGTACTGCTCATTGATGTCCTTCAATTGCGCAGGTGTTCCATCTGTGGAATGGTCGTCCACGACGATAATCTCTTTTTCCAGATCAACATTCTGAACGCGAAAGATTATTTCTTTGATGGTAAGCGCTTCATTGTAAACGGGAATAATGACGGATATTTTCATGTAAGATTCAGGTATTAGCTCGCCGGAATTTGGGCCGGGGATTTCATCTGTTTTCCCCGGGTTGCCCTTTCATAAGAAACGTTCGGAAATATGCGTGCGTTTGTATCACTAAAACCTGTTTTTGTAAACTTCATCGGTAACTCTGGCAACAATTCTCGGATTGACAGTTTGCAGTCTGCTCAGGCCGATTAGTATTCCCATGGGGCAGCAGCGTTCGGCATCGGAGCGGGTGAAAGTTTTTTCAAAATAGCGGGGTCTTTTTCAATTTGATTAAGAAAGAAGGTATCTTCTTTGGAGACAATTTCTTTATCAAGATCGTCGCCGATAATAAGGAGGGCGCCTTTAAGAGATATCCCGTTGCGGTAATGGGAGGTCAACAGATCTTGATCTTTTTGGGACAGAACTATGGTTGAGTCTGAATAAGACTGGGCATGAATGACGAGCGGTCGTGGACCCAAACGGTCCCATGACAATGCTCTGGCCTTAAAATATGATCCTCCAATGCCAAAGACGCCATGGCGCTTGGCCCATTGTTTTGATAGAGAAAATCGCAGGGGAACCTTTTGGCCGTCGGGCCCGACTATTAGGGGTTTTGTGACTGGCGGGAACGCTTCAGGTACGCTGATGATAAGACCGGATGGCGGCCCAAAATATTCATCGGAAAGCTTTATCAGTGGAATGGGGCTACCGTTGATTTTGCCTTCTTGAATCAATCGATTGACGTGCATAATGGTCAGGTTGGCAAATACCTGACTGCCGGGATCCGTGTAAGGATGCCAGCCATCCCAGGTGAGTTCCTTCCTGCTGAAAAAAGTTTGACGCGTCCCTTCATCGTAAAAAATGCTGTAGGGATATTTTATCAGAGATGTAAAAAGGTGATTGGCGGGATATAAATGAACATTGGGATATCTGGCGGCAAGATTCCTTAAGTGGTGGTTGAGTTGAGCGTATTCCTCAAAACAAAGCTTTTTGGGTCTGGGTTTTGCGTTTTCTATGCGGTACTCTTTGGGTGGCTTTCCCTGAGAACAATCAATTAGATTTTCAAAAAATATATCACCCAAAATTACGGTCGGTTTATAGTCGTCTTTGATGACATAGGATTCATTCCCGTTTTCGGAACAATCATAAAATTCACTCTCACAAGCGAGCGCCAGGCCGGACACCATGGCATCAAGCACTTTTTTTTTGTCGCTGGTATATTCCAGGACTTTCATATCGTGATAGGTAACATCCAGGGCAATAACCAATTTGGGTTTTCGGCGTTTGTAATAATATTTGGCCGCCCGTTGGTAGGAAGCCGGAAAGTACCAGGGAAAAACATGTCCCTCCTCTCCAAGGCACAGCTGATCGGCTACAATTTGAGAAGCCGAGCGGGCTAGCAGGCCATGTGAAACCGAAGACCCGAGCCCCATCACCGGTCCCATCCGGGACAGGTCACGGGCTAAATTGGGGTCGTCCTTGCAGTAGGAGGGAAGTTCATTCCCCGCAGCTTGATGAGCGAAGAGCACGGAGATAATTAAAAGCAAGATATGCAAATATTTTTTCAACAGGCCTGATCCATTTTAAAGGTCTTCATTAGAATGCTGGACGCAATCATGTTGGTGCCGTGTGACAGGGCTTCCAGAATATCACTATCTGTCCAGCCCAATTCATGGAGCTGATCCATATCTTCCCGGGCCACCGCCTCGGGGGTTTTGATCGCCTTCATTACAAAGGCCAACATCGTCCGATCTTTATCATCCAGAGGTGCTTGCAAAGGATCTTCAACGGTCTTTTGAATGTCGTCTTCCGACATGCCCTGCATCTTTAAAAAATTCTTGTTGAAACTGGTGCAGAAAGCGAAATCGCAATGTCGGGCCACAAGATAGCGGATGGAGGAAAGCAGCCCAAACCCCAGTTTTGGATGCTGGGAATAATACTGTATGGATTGCCACACCATATCCAGCATCCAGGGACTGGCGCTGGCAAGCTGCAGCGGGGCGGGAACTAGGCCGGCAATTTTTTGCATGGTATCGAAAATTTCCTTGGCTTGACCCTCTGCCTTTTCGGGTTCCACGGTTTGAATTAAGGCCATCGGTTTCTCCTTTTCTGTGATGGGGGTTGTCGGGATAATAAATATACGGGCTGTTATAGTTCGCCTACTTTAGCATAGATCAAATCCCTTTTCAATTTCAGACCTCGTAAAATACTATGAAAATAGCTCTTTTTTTTTGGACATTATCGGGCGTGCTGAAACCTTCTCCGAGCATGGGCTTCAGGTGTCAGAGGACA
>JAFDDW010000435.1 GCA_019310665.1 Deltaproteobacteria bacterium | reverse complement strand
CGATACCGAGTCGTAGTCAATAATTATTATCTTTCTCGCAACCGCGATTATGGCAACCAGGACAACCACCTCGACATGAAAAACATTTTCGTCGAGGTACATTTTGATGGTTTCTACTAACTCGAGACCAATCAAGACCATTAGAAAAAAGGCGAATATCGTCAGCATCTCTTTAACGTCCAAGAGAAGCCTTGGAGGTGCCAGAAGCTGTTCAACCATGATGATGGCGAGTTCAACAGTTGAAGCCAACAAGGCCAGCATCATCATGAAAAGTAAGGCCAGAACAATGAAACGCTCGAATTTGTGAATAATACCCCTCATCATAATCTCTGATCTCCTGTGCTCAACGGTGAAATGATTTTGTGTTTAGAAACAAGTATTTTCTTCCCCTGTTGGATAATGGATATTCGAGCCGGTGCATTGGGCTTTAACGCCGAACGATATTGCTCAAAGCAAAGATTTATTAAACAGTGCTGCTTTCAAAAACTCCCGATTAAAGCGGGCAATATGGGTAATGGATACTTCTTTGGGGCATGCGCTTTCACACATTCGATGATTGGTGCAGTTGCCGAAACCGCAGTTATCCATCTCTTTGAGCATGGCCAGCACTCGGTGGTTTGCTTCCGGCTTACCCTGGGGCAGCAGTGCAAACTGGGACACCTTGGCGCTGACAAACAGCATGGCCGATGCGCTGGGGCAGGAGGCCACGCAGGCGCCGCATCCGATGCAGGCAGCAGCGTCCATGGCTTCTTCGACTGTTTCCTGAGCAATCGGTATGGCGTTGGCATCCTGTGTACCGCCCGTATTCACCGAAATGTACCCCCCGGCCTGGATGATTTTATCCAGCGCGCTGCGGTCTACGATCAGATCTTTGACCATTTTAAAGGCCCGAGCCCGGAAGGGTTCCACCACAATCGTATCCCCATCGTTAAAGGCTCGCATATGCAGCTGGCAAATGGTCATCCCCCGGCCGTGACCATGTGGTATGCCATTGACCATGGCCCCGCAGGTACCGCAAATTCCCTCGCGGCAGTCGTTGTCGAATTCGATCGGTTCTTTGTCTTCGAGAATCAGCTTCTCATTCAGAGCATCCAGCATTTCCAGAAACGACATGTTGGGATCCACCTCTGCGGCTGGAATGGTTTCAAACCGCCCCCGTTCCTGCGGTCCTGCCTGGCGCCAGACTTTCAGAGTGAGGTTGATATATTCAATTTCACTCATTATTTATAGCTCCTTTGAGTTAATTCCACATTTTCAAAAACAAGCGGTTCTTTGTATAGTTCAGGCTGCATGCCATCCCCTTTGTACTCCCAGGCCGATACATGGCAAAAATTATCGTCGTCCCGGATCGCTTCGCCCTCCTCGCTTTGCGACTCCTCTCGCAAATGGCCGCCGCAGGATTCCCTGCGATCCAGCGCATCAATCGCCATCAGTTCTCCGAGCTCCAGAAAATCAACCAGACGCCCTGCCTTTTGGAGATTAAGGCCGTAGCTGCGATCATCCCCCGGCACCTTCAAATTTTGCCAAAACTTTTCCCTGAGTTCGCGAACCTTCTCTATGGCCTCATTTAAGCCTGTCTCGTTGCGGGTAACCCCCACATGATCCTCCATAATTCGACCCAGCTCTTTGTGGAAGCTGTCGACCGTGCGTTCGCCGTTTATGGATAGGAGTCTCTTGATGAGTGCATCAGCCGTTTTTAGCGACACTTTGAAGGCGTCATGATCGGAGCTTACATCCGGTAGCTCCACTTCGGCGAGATAGCCGGCAATGGTATACGGAGCGATAAAGTAACCGTCCGCCAGTGCCTGCATGAGCGAATTGGCACCCAGACGATTGGCACCATGGTCTGAGAAGTTAGCTTCACCGAGCACGAAAAGACCGGGGATGGTGCTCATCAGGTTGTAATCCACCCACAGGCCGCCCATTGTAAAATGGGCCGATGGATAGATCATCATCGGTGTTTCATAGGGATCCTGGTTAATAATGTTTTTATACATGTCGAACAGATTGCCGTACTTGCGAGCGATGACTTCCCTGCCGTCACGCTTGATGGCTTCTGAAAAATCCATGTACACGGCGCGACCCGTGGGACCTACGCCTTTGCCGGCATCACACTGCTGTTTGGCGTTGCGGGAGGCCACATCCCGGGGCACCAGGTTGCCGAAGCTCGGGTATTTCTCCTCCAGGTAATAATCACGCTCGTTTTCAGGGATGTCGTTCGCGGGTCGTTTATCGCCCGAATTTTTAGGGACCCATACACGGGCGTCATTGCGTAGGCTCTCACTCATCAGAGTCAACTTGGTCTGATGATCACTATAATGCGGGATGCCGGTGGGATGTATTTGGACAAAGGACGGATTCGCAAGGTAAGCACCCTTTTTATATGCCCGAAAAATAGCGCTGGCATTGGATGAAATGGCGTTCGTGGACAGATAAAACACGTTGCAATATCCACCGGTCGCCAACACCACCGCATCGGCGGCATACGGTTCGAGATCGCCGGTAATCAAATTACGGGCGATGATCCCGCGGGCCTGATCGTTTACGACCACCAGATCCTGCATTTCATAACGCGGAAACATCTGGACCTGTCCACCGGCGATTTGACGCGACAGCGCTCCGTAAGCACCCAGCAACAGCTGCTGGCCGGTTTGTCCCCGGGCGTAAAATGTCCTGGATACCTGGACACCGCCAAAGGACCGGTTGGCCAAAAGCCCTCCGTATTCCCGGGCAAACGGCACGCCCTGGGCCGCGCATTGGTCGATGACGTTGTTGCTCACCTGGCCCAGGCGATACACATTGGCTTCCCGGGCGCGGAAATCACCACCCTTGATCGTGTCATAAAAAAACCGCCGGATACTATCCCCGTCATTGGCATAGTTCTTGGCCGCATTAATGCCACCCTGGGCAGCGATGCTGTGAGCCCGTCGCGGACTGTCCTGGATACAAAAGGTCTTAACATTGTAGCCCATCTCGGCGAGACTGGCCGAAACCGATGCGCCGGCCAGGCCGGTGCCCACGACAATGACATTAAATCGGCGCCGGTTGGCCGGATTGACCAGCTTCATTTCCATCCGATGACGGTCCCATTTCTCAGCCAGCGGGCCACCCGGTATTTTTCCATCCAGCTGTAGCATCGTTGAATTCTCCTTTTAGGAATGACGAATGTCGATTGACGATTGACGAATTAAGGAATTCTATCAATTTTATAATATTCAAATGGCGGAGCGAAGCGACATCCACAAATATTCAATATTCAATCTTCAATCTTCATTTTTTTTTCACACGATAATCAATAAATAAATCGGTAAAATCCCAAACCCAATTCCGAATGCAAACGTCACCACCAGCCCCAGCGCCATGATCAGCGGCATGTAGCGGGGGTGATTGACGCCGCAAGTCTGAAACAGGCTCCAGAAGCCATGACTGATGTGCAGGGCTACAATAACCATC
>JAFDDW010000015.1 GCA_019310665.1 Deltaproteobacteria bacterium | reverse complement strand
CAGCGGCCAGGGCATTGTGCGCTGTCTGTAAATTTTCGAGCCGGCTTTCGGATGAAGTATTTTGGGTGTTAAGCTCCTTTAGTTGCGTCTGGAGCAGCGCCGTCTCTTGCCGGCTTTTTTGCAATAGTGCTTCCCGCGCAGCCTGATCGGCCCGGAAGGTTTCCAGTTTATTCTTTCTAATTTTGGATGATAACAGTAAGTAGAAGATTGAATCATTAAAACAGAGAAAAAAATTATGGCAACCGAATTGAGATAAACGGTCCGGCTGGAATAAATGATTGAGCAATTAGAAATAACTGCTGCCGTCCCAGCAGTGGGTGCATAATTTCTCTTTAGGCAATCCGATGGCTTTGACGAGATCTTCCAACCTCTGGTATTTCAAGGACGTCAGTCGGAGACGTTGCCGTATTTGATCAATCATGGCGCAATTTTTTTCGGTACCGTCGGTGGCATAGTCTTCCAAAAATCGATCGTCTGTTCCCTCGAGCTGTTCGATGGCGCTGCGGCCGGCCAGATCGGTGGTGGCCCGGGAGGTGGAGAAATTGAGAAATTCACAGGGGTATGTCAGGGTAGGGCAGGCCGGTCGCATATGCACCTCTTTGGCCCCGTAATCGTATAATATCTGGACATTGTCTTTGAGCTGGGTACCCCTGACGATGGAGTCTTCGCAGAAAAGAATCCTTTGGCCTTCAATGAGGCTTTTTATCGGGATTAATTTCATTTTGGCGACCAGGTCCCGGATGTTCTGATTTTGGGGCATAAAACTGCGGGGCCAGGTCGGGGTGTATTTGACAAAAGGCCGCATGTACGGAATACCTCTTTCGTTGGCATATCCGATGGCATGGCCGATTCCCGAATCCGGTATGCCGGCCACAAAATCAATTTCAACCGCGTCATTTTTTGCCAGGGCCCGTCCGCAGCTGTTTCTGACAGCCTCTACATTGATGTCCTCATAATTTGAGGCCGGATATCCGTAATACACCCACATAAATGAACAGATCTGCATTTTGTCATTGGGTTTTTTTCTCTGCTCGTATCCGTCGGGGGTCATAAGAACAATCTCACCGGGGCCCATATAGCGGTCAATCTCATAACCCAGGTTGGTAAAGGCACAGGATTCGGATGATGCGGCGTAAGCGCCATCTTTTTTGCCGATTACAATGGGAGTGCGTCCCAGTTTATCCCTGGCGGCATAGATGCCGTCTTCCGTCAGCAGCAGAAGGGAGCATGACCCTTTAATAGACTGCTGGGCGTGTTGAATGCCGTCTTCGAAAGTTGTCTTCGCTGAGATTAACATGGCAACCAGCTCAGTCGGACTTGTTTCACCGCCAGTCATTTCAGAAAAATGCAATTTGCTTTGAAATGCTTTGGCGGCAAGCTCATCGATGTTATTTATTTTACAGACCGTAACGATGGCGAAGGTGCCTAAGTGGGAGCCGATGATTAACGGCTGGGGATCATGGTCGCTGATAACGCCGATGCCCTTATTTCCCGGCAATTTGGGCATATCGGATTCAAATTTGGATCGAAAATAATCATTTTCAATATTGTGGATTGATCTTGAAAAGTCTTTGCCGTTTTTTACGGCCAGACCGCCTCGTTTTGTTCCTAAATGGGAATGATAATCGGTTCCGTAGAAAAGATCATTGGAACAATCCTGATTGCTGACACTGCCGAACAAGCCTCCCATGGTTATCCTCCAGTCGAAATACTTTAGAAGTTGTTTTAAAACCCCATCTAACGCCCAAATACTGCGTTGCTCCGGCGGATCGAACAGACCTGAACATCGAACATCGAACGTTCAACGTCGAACATCGAATAATGATGTCGCTGTGCTCCGCAATTTAATTTCATTTGTTTACTATTTCTGTTTCATTTCAGTTCTTCCCGCACAAAACTAGCGCCTATAGGGCAAAGCCCCTAACGCGTTAGATCAATTAGCCGGACCTTGATGGAATCCCCTTCTATTTGCAGTAAAACAACGGATGGGGGATAGCCGAATCTCGGATGGACGGCGCTGCCGGGATTTACATACAGCACCCGCTGTTGTTTTTCCACCTGTGGCTGGTGGGTGTGGCCGTAGATTACGACGTGGTAATTGTTGGAATCCAAGTTGATATCGAGATTATAGACATCATGGAGCACATGCAGCTGCCGGCGGCATATTTTGACGGTTTCATTTTGCGGCAGCCGGCGGGCCCATTTGCCCCTGTCCATATTTCCTCGTACGGCTATGGTTGGGGCAATTTTCCCTAACGAGTTGAGTATCTCCGGATCGCCGATATCTCCGGCGTGGATGATCAGATCGGTTCTCTCAAAGACTTTCAGGACCGATGGGGGTAATCGGCCGTGGGTATCTGAAATAACACCGATAAGATAGCTGTCCTTGGGTTGAATTTTTTTTGACATTAACGTCTTCTGCTTTCAAAACCCTGTAATTCCTCAATCAGACCCGGGTCCAATTTTCATGCAACCCCATGACAGCTAATGAGTCACAGCTATTTATCCAAGCTGAATGACGAGGTCTGTATAACGGTTTGTCTGAAGAAATGTCAAGCATCTTCCGCCGAGATCCGAACGCTGCGTCGCCGGCGTTTGATTTCGCCACGATATCGTTTGGCTGTCAGTCGTTTTTGTTTGGCTGCCGGGGAAGGTTTGGTCCGTCGCCGTTGCCTGGGTTTTTCAGCGGCCTGGCGGATTAGTGCAATCATCCGGTTGATAGCGTCTTCGCGATTGCGTTCCTGGGTTCGGTAACGTCGTGCCTCGATGATCAATACACCTTCTGACGTCATACGGCGGCCGGAGATTTGTTTTAATCTTTTGCGAATGTCATCGGTTAAGGCGGAAGATTTAGCGGCGTCAAAGCGAAGCTGAACGGCCGAAGACACCTTGTTGACGTTTTGGCCACCCGGACCGGATGCCCTTATAAAATCCAGTTGGAAGTCGCTGTCATGCAGGCTGATGGTATCCGTAATTTGAATCATAAATACTCCAACACGCCAATACTCCTTTAGGTAATCTGTCCAGGCATAGCCAAATGACTCTGACCCCAGAGGGCGGGGTCTTCCAAGATTAAATAAATTATACTCTTTATAGATGACTGCTTGAAAGCCAAGCAAAATGGCTGGGAGGCCAGGAAACCTGGAGGCTGGAAAGCATGTCAGCCTTGGAGCATTCGGGCCTTAAAGCCTCTCCGCTTCAATATAATTTCGACGCCATCTTAATAGCATGTGAGTGCAAAAAATGAAACCGCATAAAATTAGATCGGGTTTCACGTGAAAACACATTGGGTGGTGTATCTGGTGTAATATCAGCACAATAAATTGAGTATTCACCTTCAGACCTTCTCAAATGATACAGGTGATGGACATATTCTGTGGCATTTTTAAAATGAGTATGCTATGGATCCAGGTATTTACCAAAGTGTCTCCAAAGTTAGAACCTGAACCTCAATGGGGAGATCGACATGAAAATTTTGGTGGGATATGACGGAAGCAATTCGGCAAAAGAGGCGTTAAACCTGGCAAAAACCCATGCAAAGGCGTTTGGCGCGTCTGTGGCGGTGGCCACATCCATGGAAAAGGGAACTGAAGGTCAGCGAGAAGAAATAGCCCAGGCTGAAAGTGGGCTTGAATGGGCAAAATCCTTGTTTGATGAAAACGAAATTTCGTGTGACACTCACCTATTGATTCGCGGTTTATCCCCGGGCGAGGATATCGTTGAATTTGCAAAAGAAAACAAAATAGATGAAATTATCGTCGGGGTTAAAATTATCGTCGGGGTTAAACGGAGATCAAAAGTCGGCAAACTTTTGATGGGTTCCACGGCGCAAGTTGTCATCCTCCAGGCTTCCTGCCCGGTGATTTCGGTTAAATAAACTCGTATTGGTTATTGCCTAAAATGCACGGGGTTTTTTAGGCCGAATTTTTACGCATGTATACCTCGAGACGTTCGACCGCCAGGGAACAGGTTAGGGTAAGCATTAAATACATGACGGTAATGGTAATCCAGATTTCAAAAGTAAGATAGGTCGAGGACATTAACTCCATGGCCTGAAATGTTAATTCTTGAATCGAGATCACGGATACTATAGCGGAATCTTTAATCGTCGAGATGAATTGGCCCGCCAGGGGCGGCAAAATTCGCTGCACGGCTTGGGGAAGAACAACATAACGCATCTGCTGCCACCGGGTAAAGCCCAGAGCCGCGGACGCTTCCCATTGTCCTTTTTCAATGGATTGAATGCCGGCCCGGACAATTTCGGTAATATAAGCCCCTTCAAATAGCGACAGCGTGATCAGGGCTGACAGGAAGGCCGTAAAAAGAGCGGGGGGGGCAAAAAAAACCTCAAAGAAGGCTTGGGTGCCTTCACTGCTGTTTCTGATAAATTCTTCAACGCCAAATAGAGATAGAATTTGATCTCCGACAAAAAAATAAAAAATGAAGATAATTACCAGGGGAGGTAAATTTCGGATCAACTCCACATACGTTCCGCCGATCAGTCGCTTAAACAGACTGTGGCTTACCCGAAATAGGCCCATTACGGTCCCAATCAGCGTAGCAAAGAGCGTTGCCCAGATACTCAAACGGATGGTAGTGAAGAATCCCTGCAAAAGGATATTCGGTACCCAGCTATTGATCTCCGCATCGTAGCGTAGGAAATATTGAGGGATTGCCCCCCAATTCCACTTGTAGCTGAAACCGATGTGTATTTTATAACCCGCATAAATCACGGCCGAAAGCAGCAAAAGGGATAGGACCAGGTCGGTGGCGGTAAATTTTGTTTTTTGTTTTAACAAGCCGGATCCCCTGTAGGTTTCAGGTGTCAGGTTTCAGGCTTAAATAGGTTCAGAAGTTCAGGGTTCAGAGGTTCTGGGTTATTTGGTCTCCAAATTCTCAAATCGATCTATTCTCATGCTTTTTACCCTGAATGAGCACGGGCTCACGAATATCCACAGAGCTAGTTCAACACATACGGTAGAGCAAGAAATGCCCGTTCTGATTTGTCGTCGATCTTTAACCTTTGAACCCTGAACTCTGAACCCTTGAACCTTTTGTTGACTATTTAAGCATTCCTTCCCAGTCCTTGGCCTCAAACCAATAGTGCTTGCGTTCGGCCAGCCACCCTTTGGCTTCAACCACTCGAATCCAGTTGTTAAAATAATTGAGGGTGTCAAAATCGCCTTTTCTCAGAGCAAATCCGATGGGCTCTTTGGTAAATGTTCCCCGAACCGGCAGAAAGAGCTTATCAGAAAATTTTATGGCCTGAAATGCCGGTAGCGGCGCAGATGCCACAGCAGCGTGAGCTTTTCCGTTGACAACTTCCTGGATGACCTGGGCTTCATCGTCAAATAAACGCTTTTTGGCACGGGGCATAAATCTATTGGCAGCGTCGGCAGCGGTTGATCCGAGTCTGGCTGAAATGACAACATCCGGGTGATTAAAATCTTGAAGGCTGCTGAAACCGGCGGCCAGTTTTTTGTTGGCAACTATTGATTGACCGGCATAATCATAGGGGATGCTGAAGTTCACTTTCAAATTTCGATCCGGTCGAACACTCATGCCGCCGATAACGACATCAAATTTTCCGGTCAACAGGGCCGGGATTATGCCGGCCCATTTGGTGGGTACAAACTGAACCTTTACCCCCATGTCCTCCGCCAATCGGGTGGCCACATCGATTTCAAAACCGACAAGTTTGCCGGTTTTATCTTTCATGGCCCAGGGGACAAAAGTCGACATGCCGACTTTAAGGGTTCCTCGTTTCAGTATTTGCTCCACAGCACTTTCCTGGACAAGCTCCTGTTGGAGCTTTCCGGCAATCGACGATCCTGCCAGGCCTAAGAACAGTACTGACATAAGGACAATAAGTGTGCATGTTCTGCTGGTTTTCATTGGACACCTCCTTTTTTCTGTAATTAGTAGTTTCTATTTTTATAAAATAGATAGAATACATTTACTTTAGGCATTTTAGGCAATTTAGGCACTTTAGGCATTTCTTTTCTTAGGCACTTCCCAGCTTGTCCGGGTTAGTAGTCTAGTTTAAATTTTTTTTCCATATAAAACACCGTTAATGACAGCGCCAGCGTAACCGTCAGATATATGGCTGCCACGGTGAACCAGATTTCAAATACCAGGAAAGTTTTTGCGATGATCGTCTGTCCGCGCATGGTTAAATCATAGATAGCAATCGTACTGACAAGAGCAGAGTCTTTTATCAACGAAACCGCCTGGCTGGTCAAGGGCGGGAGAATACGTCGAATGGCCTGGGGCAAAACAATCAGACGATAGGTCTGATAGGTGTTTAAACCGATACTAAAGGCTGCTTCCCATTGACCCCTATGAATGGAGACGATACCGGCTCGAAATATTTCCGATGCATAGGCGCCTTCAAACAGGCTCAGGGCAAGGACCGCGGATGTAAACCCACTGATATCGAAAACGGGCGACAATACGAAATAGATAAAAAACAATTGCACCAGCAAGGGGGTATTGCGAATGATTTCGACGTAACCCCGGGAGACAATCTTTCCTATTTGTGAGTTTGACAGCCGCAGAAGGGCGGTAACCAAACCTAAACTAAAGGCCAGTACGAAACTGATGGCTGTGATTCGAAAGGTCACCATAAGTCCATCGAGGAGCGGTCCGGATATAAATTGGCCGTCGGTTACAACATAAAGATATTGCGGCACCCGGTACCATTGCCAGTTATAACCAAGCTTTTCGGTGCCGTTTAACATTAACCAGGTGATGGCCGCGATCACCAGAAAATACTTGATAATGTCAACTATCGCAGACCAAAACCGGGACGATTTAAGGTTCGTGTGGTACATTAGAGATTATTTTTGTGCATTATGTGGCAAGATCTTTTTGTGTAAAAATCAAGTTTAATCCAAAACCTTTTTAGCAATAAGTATCTCACACCTTACAGCCGACAAATCGAGTTTTAAGCTCAATCCTCGGACTAGTTAGTCAGGCTCTGTATGGGCGCCGGTATTGAACCGCCGTGGCTGATAAAACGGTTTGCTGCTTGCGCGTTGTTTACCGGTATTATGGTCGATTGACCGAGAAGACCTCCGAAGTAGGCGCTGTCACCGGATTTTTTCCCGGGGACCGGGATCAAACGGGTGGCCGTGGTTTTATTGTTGACGACCCCGATGGCCATTTCATCAGCGATGATAGCGGCAATGGTTTCAGCGGACGTATCCCCCGGAATGGCCACCATGTCCAATCCGACCGAGCATACACTGGTGATCGCCTCGAGTTTGTCGAGACCGATATATCCCTTACGGACAGCCTCTGAAATGTTGAGGTCTTCGCTGACTGGGATAAAGGCACCGCTTAAACCACCGACCCGGGAACTGGCAAAGGCGCCGCCTTTTTTTACGGCATCATTTAAAAGCGCCAGGGCGGCGGTTGTTCCCGGGACTCCGATACTTAAAAGGCCCAGACTCTGAAATATTTCTCCGACACTGTCGCCGACGTTTGGTGTTGGGGCCAAAGAAAGATCCACCACTCCGAAAGGGACTTTTAGGCTGTCGGCTACTTCTCTGCCAATTAGCTCACCTACGCGGGTCACTTTATACGCCGTTTTTTTGATCAGTTCGGATATTTGTCCTAAATCTAAATCAGGGTTGGCTTCTAGGGCCCGATCGATCGCTTTTTTAACCACACCCGGTCCGCTAACCCCCATATTAATAACAGCGTCAGCTTCGCCGACACCCAGGTAAGCGCCGGCCATAAAAGGGGTGTCCTGGGGTATGTTGGCAAAAACGCAAAGTTTGGCGCAGGCCAGGCCATCTTTTTCAGCTGTCAGCTTGGCTGCCTGCTTAATGGTGTTGCCCATGAGCAGCACCGCATCTATATTGATACCTGCCCGGGTAGAAGCCACATTGACAGATGCGCAAACCCGTTCAGTGGCAGTCAACGCGTGCGGGATGGCTTCGATAAGGGCCCGGTCACCGCGGGCAATGCCTTTTTGGACCAAGGCCGTAAAGCCGCCAATAAAATCAACATTGACTTCTTCCGCAACTGTGTTGAGAGTCTGGGCGATATCCACCATCTGTGATGACGAAAGGGCAGCGCACACGATGGCGATCGGGCTGACGGCAATGCGTTTGTTGACCACCGGGATACCGTATTTCTCACCGATTCGATCGCAGACAGGAACTAAATTTTCAGCCAAATGAGTGATTCTGGTAAAGATTTTGTTTTTAACTTTATCCGGGTTGTGACTGGCACAGTCAAATAGATTAATCCCCAGCGTCACCGTGCGCACATCCAGGTGTTCATTTTCAAGCATCTCCAAAGTCGAGATGATTTCTCTATCAGTTAACATCTGCTATTCCCCCTGTCCTTTGTCCTCCGTTCTTTGTCTTCTATCCTAACCCGGATAAACCGGAAAATGCCTAAAGTGCCTAAATTGCCTAAAATGCCTAAAGTAAATGTATTCTATCTATTTTATGAAAATAGAAACTCACGGTAAGTTGTCATCTCATTGGTCTGATTTCTGGCCTCCCATACTGCCAGCGCCAACGACTTATACAAAAGACGGAGCGAAGCGACACCATAATTTTAGGCACTTTAGTGCATTTTAGGCATTCTGTTTTTAAGCATTTCTTGGGATAACTTGATTTTTACACAAAAAGATCTTGCCACATAATACAAAAAAATTACAATTAAGATCCTAAATCCGATTGATCGTTTCAAAAATATTGCGGTGCTGGATACTGATGCTCAACGTCAAAGACTCGGCTTTTGCTCTAAGTGCCCGGTTAAAGTCCTGCCGGTCGATATCAACCGGTATATCCACTTCGTATATCATAATATTGTTACCGGGGTCATCGCCTCCTTTGAACACGGCCTGCAGATTGGTGATATTGACGCCATAGTGTGCGATGATGGCGCTGATGCCCGCGACAAGCCCTTTGCGGTCCGGTCCTCTGGTGGTAATAACAAAGGGTTCGGTGTTTTTGGCAAAAAGTCCCGCTTCCGGCTTCAAGACGGATTCGATGTGAATATGCATGTTCATGGCGGCTAAACCTTCATTTAACGCCTCGCGAAGTTCTTCCTGGGTAAGATCCGGCGGCATGGAGATAATAAAAAATCCGGCAAATTCCGTTTTCAGGATGGTTTGGCTGACATTTTCGATATTGCAGTTGCCTTCAAAGAGAATATTGGCAACTGCCGCCACAATCCCCGGGCGATCATGTCCCAGAACTGAGAGGATGACTTTGTTCATAAATTGACTCCGTTATTTGGGAAATCAGCAGGAATCCCAGATCTATTGCTTCCGGGCGCGATAATCGGCAATCATCCTGTCAACCTCCGCTGAAATATATTGGGTTATCGATTCGGCTTTTTCGCTAGTGATCGAAGGTATCCCCAGGGACAGGGATTCAATTTTTTCTTCTTCTATGTCCGTCATTTTATTGATCAAAAAGCTATCGACCTCGCCGTCATCCAATAAAAACCCGCAGGCCCCCACGGCCCCCACAAATTCTTCGTCAACGAAAACGGGTACAACTATTTTTACGAGACCCGCATCGCATTCCTCAATAACCACCTTTCTGGTCTTCATTGCCTGGTGGGCAATGTTCATGTGTGCCGGTGCGCAGATAAAACTTTGACCTTTGTCGGTGGCTTTTATTTCCGGGCATAATCTGTTGGCCCAGTTTTTACAGTCCGATATCCGATAGCCTTCTATATTAAACAGGTTGGCATCTAATCCGGATCGCTGATTGATTTGGCTTTCCAATTCCACCCATTTTTCCTGGGGAGCAATATCGGTTAGCTTCATTAAAATTTTCCTTTTTTTCAAATGGTTATATTTTTTTAGGCAGCCATTCTCTAAGTCGGCGCAGGCCTTCGGGGATGGAGATTTTCGGGGCATATCCCAGGTCTCTTTTTGCGGCGTCGATATTAAACCAGTTGGATTGCGAAACCGTTTCGGCCAGAAATCTTGTAATATAGGGCTCTTTTGACAGATGGAGAATTTTGTAAACCAGTTCCAGCAAGGCACCGGTGACCCAGGCAACCCGGAAGGGCACCGATTTTTTAACAGGGCGGCACCCCGCTGCTTTTAAAAATTCATTAATCATGTACCACGCAAGAACCGGTTGTCCCTGACTGATGAAATAGATGTTGCCGGAAAGATCCGGATGCTGCTTCAGCTTGTCGGCGGCCAAGATATGCGCGTCTGCGGCATCATCGATGTAAGTGACGTCGATCAGGTTTTTACCATCACCGATTTGTTTTAATTTTTTAGCCCTGGCAACCAGTCGGGTAAGGATTTGGTTGTCACCCGGGCCCCAGATTTTGTGCGGTCGCAAAATAATTGTTTTAAGTTTATTACCCGAAGCTTTTACAACCAACTGTTCGGCCATGGCTTTCGTCTTTGCATAGTGGCTGCTAAATTTTTGGGGGTAGGGCATGGATTCGTCAGCGCCCTCGATGTCCTGGCTATTATGAACAACACTGGGGGAACTGGTGTAGATAAGCCTGGATGGCTCCTGGTCCAGACAACGGTCGATGATGTTTTGAGTCCCGATCACATTGGTTTGATGGTAGTCTGCATATCTTCCCCAGGGGGGCGGTTTGGCAGCGACATGATATACGATCGTTCTATCTTTACATGCTGCGGCAACCGTTGCAGAATCGGATATATCTGCCTGGATCTGATCAACTCCCATCTTTTCAAGTTCCGGATAAAAATTTCGCGCCAGGCTCCGGACATGATCACCTCTTTTGACCAGACGATTGACAATCGCCTGGCCCAAAAAGCCCCCGCCACCGGTGACAAGAACCTTTTCGGGTTCGTGTTTATCAAGAAATTCATCCGGCATCATTTTAATTTTTTCTCCGCCCAACGAGCTAATTTTTCACGAAATATTTTTGAATTATGACGAATGTCCACCGGAAACGCCTTGTGAAACAATATGGTTTTTATGGCGTTTGTCAATTCATTGGCCGCGGCAATTTCAAGAAGTTCTTTTTCTAAATGGGCTCTGTTTTTACCATCGTCGGATTTATGCAATTCAATGCAAATAACCGGCTCCTGTTGAGGAGGGGGGCCGATGCCGACCAGTGCGCTGCGGAATACCCGCGGGTGGCTATTAAACAGGGATTCACAGGGAATGGTAAACAGGGTCCTGGTGGCGGTAATCACCCGATGACTTTTGCGGCCGCAAAACCAGATGCGATCTTTTTGATCCATCCAGCCGACGTCTCCCATACGGTGTATAATATCGTCACCTTCCCTTATCTTTCCCAGCTTGTTGGCGGCGTGGTTTTCAAAATACTGTCGGCTGACCAAAGCGCCCTTGACGGTGATTTCGCCGACATCGCCCCGGACAACCATCAGATCATCGGACCATTCTTCGACGGGATCGTCGCTGATTTTGATAATTCGGATATCGATGTCGTTTATCGGACGTCCGATACAGGTCCCGTAACCTTTTTCGCTTAATTGACGGGTTTCGGTAAGTATCTCCTTGCTCGTGATCGATATAATCGGGACGGCTTCAGTGGCCCCATAAGGGGTGTGAATTTCGGCGTTTTCATCCAGCAAAGCGCTGAACTGCTCGATATTATCAGCCGATACCGGAGCTCCGGCTGAAATGACGCGCTTTAAAGACGGCAATTTCACGCCGTTTTTTTTGCCGTAACTGCCGACGCGATTTAAGAGGGCCGGTGAAGCAAACATGTTGGTGACCCCCAGGTTATCGATGGCTTCGATGATGCGTTCGGGGTTCACCAGCGCCGGTCGGGTAGGGTCCATGTCGGGGATGACCGAGGTGATTCCCAGGGCCGGATAAAACAGCGCAAATAGCGGAAATGTAGACAGATCAATTTCATCGGCCGACATTCGCAAGTGCGTTTTTATCTGTTGGAGCTGGGCATCAAAATTTCCATGGGAATATACGGCGCCTTTTGCCGGTCCGGTACTGCCGGTTGTAAAGAGCACGGCCGCGGTGTCATCCCGACCGGTTTTGGCAATGGTGTAAGGCTGTTGCCTGGATTGTCGGATCTGTTTCAAGGTGTAGCCGCCCCAGAACCAGCGCCGACCCACCGTGATCCAGGTTTTGACGGTCTTAAAAAAGCCGGGATAAACGGTGCGAACCACATGGGCCAGGGGGATTCCGATAAATGCTTCCGGACGGGTTGATTTAAAACACGACGCCATTCTGCGGATACCCATGCCCGGATCCACCACTACCGGTATGGCGCCCGTCTTGAAGATGGCAAATATCAGGCTGAAAAATTCGATGCTGGGCTTTACCATTAAAGCGGTTCGTATTCCCCGGGTGACACCGGCTGCTTCCAATCCATAGGCCAAATAGTCCGACTCCCGGTCGAGCTGTAAAAAAGTCAGATGGGAATAGGCAATGCGACCATTTTTATCCCGCCCTGCCGGATAGACGACAGCGCGTTTATAGGGCTGGGTTTCGGCAACCCGGTTGAGATAGGAGGCAATATTAACGGAATGGGTGTTATTTAGATCGAATGGGCTCATATTTCGGGTTGCGCGTTGCGCGTTACGGGTTGCGTGTTACGGGTTACGGGTTTCGGGTTACGGGTTTCGGGTTGCGCGTTACGGGTTGCGGGTTGCGCGTTACGGGTTTCGTGTTACGGGTTTCGGGTTACGTGTTACGGATTTCGGGTTACCCGAAGCATAGCGCATGGCGCATAGAGCAAAGTGTCAGATTTTTCTGAAATTTCCGACTGAAATCCATTCCGGCCTGATCTGACCTTCTTATCTTCTCAACTTCTAACCTTCTGTCCCTTGCCTTCTGTCTTCTGTATTCTATCCAGGGGGTGCCGGCGCAAGAATCGATCTACTATCGATATTATTTTTTCTGAAGCATCTTCAAGGACATAATGGCCGGCTTCCGCAAAACGATGAACCTCAGCATCCGGAAAGCGGCGTATCCACTCATCGAGGTAGTCCGAGTCAAATACAAAATCGTGCTCCCCCCAGCAAATCAGCATTGGAATATTTAAGAATAATTTCAAATTGTTATCTACTTGTTTAATTACTCTGTAGCTCGGATTATTTTCTGTCAGGTGTATATCCTGGACAAATTTCAAGGTTGCTATACGATTTTTCCAACAATTGTAAGGTGCGATAAGGCCCACTTTGACATCTTTAGAGAGACCTTTATACGAGTTTTTGAAAAGAGCACCCAGGGCAAACAGATTAAAACCTTGGACGGCTAACACGGCAAAGGGTTTTAAACCACGAATCAATTTAAGTATGATCGGAATGGGCTTGCCCGGAGGTGGCAAAAATGCCGCCGTATTCATTAAAACGAATCGACAAATACGCTCCGGATGTCTCAAAGCATAGGCCATGCCGATAAAACCACCCCAATCGTGAAGTACCAGGGTAATCTTTTCTTTTATCTTAAGATTTTCTATCAAGACTTCAAGGTCATCCACGCGGTTTTTTAATTTATAACCATAGGTTTTGCTGTCGGGTTTATCCGATAAACCGCAACCGATATGATCCGGGGCGATGGTACGATATCGACTGCACAGGGATTTAATCAAATCGCGAAAGTAAAAAGACCAGGTCGGATTACCGTGGACCATCACAACCGGTTCACCGCTGCCTTCATCAACATAATGGTATTTGAGACCGTTCAAGTCCATATAATGGGACCTAAACGGATAAAGGTGTCGGAATTCTGATATGTCGATGGGTTTTCGTTTCAGCATATTCTTTGGCTTTTCCGTGATTTTCCGTGTCCTTCCGTGGTAAACTCTTTATCTATCATCTGACCTCTTATATGAAACTACATTAAGTTATAAAGCGAACCGCAGAACCGAAGAATGTCGAATGTCGAATGTCGAAGGATGGAATCGCTTCGCTCAGTCATTTTTTTATAAAATAGATAGAATACATTCCTTCGACATTCGACATTCATTATTCGACATTCGATATTCTCTTTTTTATTAACTCCGCAAGACTGAGTCTCTTTATCGATTAGACTGGCCGCTTTTCAGGCCAGTGGCTGGGCTGATTTCTGACTTCTGTATTCGACCATCAATCTTTCCGCATTCCGCATTTCCCATTCCCAAATTCTTTTCTACCATTCAATCCCCAGCATCAAGCAATTAAGCCCGCTGCCAATTCCCAAAAAACCGACCAGATCCCCGGGCAGCAGGAATTCTCTTTCGTCTGCGATGGCCGCTGTGATCGGCAAGGATACCGTGCCAATGTTTCCAAGATATTTAAAGGTTGTAAAGTCTTTTGAGGGCGGGATTCCGAGGGCATCCAGAATGTTACGTTGATGGGTGGCGCCGACTTGATGGCAGATTATTTTATCCAGTTGATTATCAGACCAGTCAATTTCTTGGCGAAAAGCATTAAATGTTTCAATGCCCAAGGGCACGCCATTTTTAAGCACCGCAACGGAATCGGTCTCCATCAGGTGTAATCCGCTGGCAGGAATACCGGTATCCGGTCCCCACACGCATAATTCGGATAACGATCGATCCGCCATAAGGACTGCCACCGCACCGGAACCTCCCGTCAAGGTGGAGATAGTTTTTTTAAAAAATTCCATGTCCCTGGTATTGAGCAATCGATCAATAGTAATATCAACGATTTGGCGGGAGGATTCACAGGATACGATCAAACCGGCGCGTATCTGGCCCAGTTCAATGGCGTTTGCCGTTTGCACCATTCCGTTCAAAATGCCCAGACAGGCATTGGAAACATCATAAATCTGACTGGCGGGCCTGAGATCCAACCCATCTGCAACGGCGCACGCGGTTGCGGGTTCTAAATTATCCCGGCAAACCCCGCCGTAAATCAACATGCCGATGTCATCCCGGGTTAGCGAAGATACATCCAGCGCCTTGCGGGCGGCTTTAATCGCGCCTGTGTGCATGTTGAAGTCCGGGTCCCAGAACCTGCGCTCCCGAATGCCGGTGATCGCTTCCAGCTGTCCTTTCTTGAAATGGAGCGCTTCATAAACCGGTTGCAAACGTTTTTCCAGATCATCGGAGGTAACGACATTGGGCGGGAGTTCATAGCCGAATGCCTCAATGTAGACATTAGAATACAACATAGAAGATATCCGTTAAATATTAAATTTTTAGCAGTTCAATACCAAAATTTTCCATTTTGTAAATGTACAGGCCATCGACCTGGAGGTAACCATCTGCAGTTATCATCGGCAGCGGTTCTTCCTGGATGTCGGTGACGGAGGCCTCGACAGTGATCAAACGGTTATGGGGCAATATCTGACCCCGATAGGTCCAGCTGTGCGATTGTTCCGTCAGCAGAGCGTTGTCGAGCCATATACTTGAGCAGCTGGATGAAAGATTCAATTCCCAGTGAACCCGGTAACACGGGATCCTGATAAAAGTGGGCATCAAAGAACCATTCCCGGGGATCGACCGTCTTGGTTCCCCGTATAAATCCCAGACCCATCGGGCCGCCGTCAGGAATATAGGCTTCAATCCGGTTGATCATTCGAATGGCTTTGGCCGGCAGGGTTAATCCACGGGCCGGTACCCGTTCCGGATCCCGCGGCGTGAGGGGTGCAAGGTCACTGAACACATGGGGCCGGCTGCGTTGCAATTCCGCCCGGGTGGGCGTGACCACCTGTTTATCCGCATCGCGGATGCCTTCCTGGACTGCCAGGGCTTCAGGGGTAAAAAAACCGAAATTGGTGTTGCCGGCATATATTTTTTGATTTCGATGCCGTACTTCGAAATTAAAATGCTCGATGATCATGTCGCCGGCCTCCGCAGCCTTGGTCAGTCGCGTTTTGACGGATACGGTCTTTAAATCCGGCGACAGTTCGCGAAAAAGGGTCGCCCGGCCGCCGAGATTTCTGAACCGGAGATCTTTTTTATTCTTGAGGGCTGATCCCATATAGACTGCCAGCCAACCGCAGGGCTGCAACGCAATTTCCAGGATAATGCTGAGCGGCGCCGCAGGTGCGCCCTCGGCTCGAAAATACCAGGCATCCGGTGAGACATCATATTCAGCTTCGATCCAGCCATTGGGTTTTACTACCCAGGGTTCGGGTTCAACCTTTGTTATCCTGTCAATGAACATAAAAGGGGGTCCGGGCAGCCGGGCGATAAACCTGTCACGATCAAAGGGTTTATAGCGCTCACCGAATGCCTTGGATGGACTTCCGACTGCGATTTCAAGAATGTGGCGGCGCTCAAAGACAGCCGGACGCTTCACAGGTGAATCACGCCGGCCGGCTTTCTTTGTCTTCTGATCCCAAAAGTCCTCGATTTCTTCTCTAGTGATACCGCTCATCTGCATAGACATATTGTTAAACCACACAATCCGGTCTCCGTCCGCATACATATGTGCGTCCGCGATAACATAGGGCTGGGGCCCATATCCGAATTCCTTGATCTCGACTTCATAGACAACCTGGCGGGTTTTAGGTGTTACCGGTCCGCGGCACTTCAGGTTGCTTAGCACACCGATAACCGGCTCATAAAAAACGCCCGTTTTATCCGTAACCCAGCCCATGCGCTGCATGAAAACTCTCAAAGTGTGGGCGCAGCACTCGTACATCAGCGTTCCCGGCATGACCCTGTCGTCTACGAAATGACAGGTTAAAAACCAGTCATCGGGATGGATATCAGCTTCGGCCTGAATCAGTCCCAGGCCGTATCGCCCGCCGACAGGGTCCAGATTGATGATGCGGTCGATCAATTTCATGCGGCCTCCGGGAAGTCTGAGCGAGCCAGGCAGGGTGATTCCCGCAAAGACCTTACCGAAACATCCGGCCGCATTGCCGGTGCGAAGCGCCTCTACCGCCGAATCATCATAACTTTCTTTGTTCAGCGGCACCAGTGGTTTCCAGTCGGAAGGCTTTTTTCCGGTAACGGGTCCGGTGTCATCGCCGGTTAATATGATGCCGCCGGAATTTTTAACTTCTTCTTCGGTAAAGAATCCGGCACAGCCGTCGGTCATGGTGATAAGGGGTGTATCGCCGATAAATCCGCTGAAGCTGAACAGGAATAGATACGTTTCCCCCTGACGGATGAATTTATTGATCTCAATTTCATAACGAATCGTCTCACCCGGGAGGGGCATTTCACGATGAAATTTAACGGCAGCATCCAGAAGCCGGTAGGTTCTTTTTCCTTTCACCGCCAGGTCGATGCCCAGATAGGCACACAGAAACAGATCGGCTTGACCGGCTTCGACGGATATACAAACGGGGGCATGTCCGCCGTCCAGGTACCATGCTCCCGGCAATACATCATGCTCGGTGACAATACGTCCGGGACCCAGGGATCCTTTTTTGCCTTCAACCGACAGGATGCGGTCGACCAGCATTAAAGGCTCATCGGGCAGGCGCACACGGGCCGGGTAGGTATCGACTACCGCAAATTCGGGTCCCAGTACATTGCCGGCCGATCCGGTGGCGAATTCCAGGCACTGCTGCCGGGAAAAAACCGGGCGTGAATGCGGAAAATTGGAAGAGGGAATGGGGGAATGCGGAAGGTCTGGATCAGTGGTATCGGATATGGCAGTAGGAATTGAATTGTCTGATTCCTGCAGGGCACGTTCCAAAAGTTTGGTGTGAAGATTAAAGGCTTCAGCATAAGAGCGGGTGACCTCTTCGGATAGCTCCAGGAATTTATGATGAGCCTCGGCTGTACCACGAGCAATTCGATCAGCGGTTTCAACTAATTCTGAAATTGGATTATCTGTCTCTGGTCGCTGGTCATTGGTCACTGGTCTCTGGTCACTGGTTTCTGAATCCGGGACAGGTGATACCTGACGCTTTTCTGTACCTTCAAAAATTCCGCCGATGATGACTTTTATGGGACTGCCTGAGATTTTTTTGGCCGGTTCAATCATATCCGGCGCGTAGGCCCGGCTTCCGTAGAGTTTATCCAGATTAACCGGCACCCGCTTTGCAATGAGTGCTGCCAGTACTTTGACGATGGTCGTGTAATCATCCTCACCCCGGTTGCACGCGGATATTGCTAAATGGGGAGCATCTTTCAGAATACTGCTAATCATTCGGGTGCACGAAGAATAGGGTCCCATTTCCAAAAAAGTTCTGACCCCATCGCTGTAGGCCTGGTTTATGGTTGTCGTAAAGTCAAAACCGTGCAAAGCCTGATTAAGAATGGAAGAAGCCGCTTTCTCACGGGTCAGGCTATAGGCCCGGCCCAGGGCACAGCTGTAAAAGCGAATACCTTCGGGCCGGTGCGTCGGGAAAAGGTGCAATTGCCGATAGGCATCAGCAACCGGCTTTAATGCATCGCAATGTACGGTGACAACACCATCCAGATAAATTGCCTCGCATTCGAGCGCTTTAATGGCCGATTTCACATCCTGCCGGCGACCGCCGATGACACACTCATCGGGCGTATTGATGATCAATAAACGGGTGGTGGCATAGCTGTCAACGACCCGGCGGACTGTATCAGCGGAGCGATTCACCACTGCCACGCACCAGTCAACGGCTTCATCGGGCGCAATATTCCACATCCTGCGGGCGGCATTGCAGGGGCCGGCAAGCTGACGGGTAAATAAATCTGTTTGCCGCATGCGCCGGAGCATTTCACCGCGTTCGGGCCAGACGCCCATGGCAAAATAACCCGTCGACTCTCCCAGGCTGTATCCAAGTACGGCCGAGGGAATAATATCGAAATGTTTTATCAGTTCGGCGACCACACCGCCATGAGCGACCTGCCCAAAAATCATGTTGAGAGGATCGGATATGATTTTTTCGTAAGCTTCTTTTTGCCAACCCGGTTGCCACGAAGCCCGCCAGGGAATAAAACAATCCGGTAACAGCTGGGATTTCAACTGATGGGTCCGGGCATCCATATTACGCAAAATTTCCGGCCAATGAACACCAATATCCCGGCCCATACCGATATAATGGCTGCCCGAACCCGGAAAAACAAAAGCCAGTTGCCCCTTGTTGCCAATGGGGTCTGGTGTATAACTGATTCCGCCGGTGCCTTCCATTTTCTGGGGGCTGCCTGATAAAACCGCTTCATGAGCGGCAGCAACTCGTTTTTCCAGCTCGGAAAGATTGCCGGCCACAATTGATACGGCAAGCGGGCGTTCAAAATTGACTCCGTTTTCAAGATACCATTGGCGGGCCGCCTGTTCCACGGTGACATGTTTCCGGGAGTCAAGGTTTTGCGCAGCCAGGTGTTTTGCCGCATACTGATTCAGAGCTTCAAGGCCGGAGAGTAAGGCCTGTCTGGTGTCGCCTTCAACGATAAAGATTCCCGGATTTTGGAAACCAAGGGGTCTTTTTCTTTCCCATTGAACTTTTTGCAGGACCTTTTCCGGAATGTCGCTTCCCTGCCGATAATCATAACTTTCCAGTATGATATGCATGCAATTGCCATCGGGTGTCATGGTACCCACCACGGCTTTGCGAGGGCCGTCTTTACGATTTCTTAGCCAGAACTGTGGATGAACCGGAATGTGAAATCTTTCACGATGCCAGAGCGAACTCTCAGGGATGCTGAAATTAACCATGGGGGGGATAATTTCATGATAAAGACACAAATTGGTTTTAACCACAGAGGCCAGGGCCGAGGCAGACCCGGTATGTCCGATATTGGCCTTTACCGTACCGATACCGCAGGAGCTGTCGGTCTTCGAAAAAAATTGGTGCAATGCTCTGGTTTCCAGGTCGTCTTGCGCCCGATTACCGCCGCTGTGAGTTTCCATAAAACTGATCGTCGACGGCTCAAGACCGGCATCCTGAAAGCAGTGTTTCAGTGAGCGGATATAAGCCTCCTGTGACGGCCGGCTGTCATCAATGCCGCCGCCGCCGGCACTGCCAATTCCCCTGATAACGGAATAAATCCTGTCTCCGTCTGCTATGGCCCGGTCCAGGCGTTTGATGATCAGGGCCGCGGCCCCTTCGCCGGGAAGGGTACCGTCGGCAGCCTGATCGAAAGGTCGAATTTGAAGGTTGCGCGAAAAAGGTCTGGCCTGATTGCTTAAGATAATATTGCGGACATCGCCGCTCAGATCTACGGCCCCCACCAAAAATGCTTCAGCCTCATCTTGCTGCAGGGCCCTGACCCCGATTTCCAGCGCTTTTAAACCGGATGCTTCCTCGCAGGATACCACAAAACTGGGGCCTCCAAGGTGAAATTCCCGTGCCACCCGGCTGGCAACAATTCCCCCTAAAGCGCCCAAGGTGCGGGGTGCCGTCAGAGGCGGATGACAGGCCTCTTGCAATGACTTGATCCGGGCGTCTATCTCTTTATCTTGAAGGTTCCATCCAAATTTTTCAACCCAGCGGGGGATCAGATTAACCAGATGCCAGCGCAATTGAAAATTGGCGGCTTCAAAGTCAAAATCAATCCCGATGATTGCGCCCATCTCGGGTCGATCTTCCTGCAATGGAAAGCCGGCATCCTCTAAAGCAGTTGAGGCCACTTTCAGCATCAGCAACTGTTGCGGGAGAATATCCGGGATTTCTTTCGGTGGTATGTGGAATTGGCCGGCCGCAAGGTTTAACTCATCCATAAACCCGCCGGTCAACTCCAAATTTTCCAGGTATTGGCCGGCGACGCTGTCACATCCTTTCCAGCGATGCTCCGGGCGCCTATCAATATTGGTACCCCCTCTAAAGATCAGTTCCTGGAATTCGCGCAAAGATGTCAGTGATCCAAAAACAGCCTCCATGCCGACTATAGCAATTTGGGATTTGGGATTTGGGATTTGGGATTTCTGACTTACTGATATTTCTAAATCCGCATTCCGCAATCCCCAATCCCCATTCGGAACCCATTCTTCCAGCAGCAGGTGGGCATTTATACCGCCGAAGCCAAAGGCGCTGACGGCCGCCCGCCGCGGGCAATTATCTTTCCTGCGGTGCCAGGGTTCAGGCCGGGCCTGCACTCGAAAAGGACCGTCTTGCAGCGGGCTGTTTGGCGGGGGTTTTTCAAAATTTAAGGAAGGCGGCAAAATTTTATTTTGTAATGCCAAAAGGGTTTTAATCATACCGGCGGCGCCGGCGGCAGTCAGCAGATGCCCGATCATGGATTTAACCGAACCGATAGCACATTGACCTTTTACCCAGCCTGATTTTTCCCACAAGGTTTCCAAACTTCGCAACTCGGTTAAATCGCCAAGCGGTGTTCCGGCGCCGTGACACTCTATCAAATCAATATCATGGGCCGACCAACTGCTGGATTCATAGGCCTTGCGCATGGCGCGGACCTGGCCTTCACTGTCCGGTGCCAGGAGATTGCCGCGCATGTCATTGGAAAGCCCAACGTTGTGAACCAGTCCGAATATTGAGTCCCGGTCGCGCACGGCGTCCGTCAGACGCTTGAGAACCAAAATTCCCGAGCCTTCGCCCACAACCAGACCGTCGGCCTTATGGTCAAATGGGGCGCAACGCCCGGTGGGTGATAAGGCGCGTAACTGACTGAAGCCCACCTGGGTAAATAAACAATTGGGTCGTGAAACGCCTCCGGCCAGCATGGCATCAGCGCGATGGGCATTTAATTCATCGCAGGCCAGCTTGACGGCATACAGAGAGGATGCACAGGCAGCGTCCAGCGTATAGGATCCACCGCCCAGACCGAAGGCTTTGGCCACAATAGCTCCGGGCAGGCTGGTTACCCGGTTGGCCAGGTATTGGGCCCGGGAAAGAGGCTTTGCCTGATTTTTGAATACGCCGGGAGCGGTGGCGTCAAACAATCTTTCCTCAAAGGCGGAACCCAGAATATCACGGGTGATTGTTGAAGTGGCGTCCGTCGGCAGGGCAATGGCGGCCAAAACGACACCTGTGCGTTGACGGTCGAGTGACGTCGGCGAAATTCCGGAGATAGCTTCGCGGCCGACATGCAGGACGAGGTGATAAAGAGGGTCGAGTGATGAAACCAGGCTGGGGTCAAGATCGATGCCTGTGGGGTCAAAATTAAAATCTGTTATTAAACAACAACGCTTTGAATAGGCTTTGTCGCTTTGAAAACCCGGGCGATACATAGATTCCGGATCTACCCCCCAGCGGTCCTTGCCGGCCTCAATGACTGCCGGGACCTGATTGATAATATTTTGCCAGAAGGTTTCCAGGTCCGAGGCACCGGGGAAAAGCCCGGCCATCCCAACCACGGCAATGGGTGCGTTTAGGTTCATCGGATAACGGTTATCACTTATGTTTACAAAATTAGGGTTTCAATTGAATCCTGGTTCAAAAACTTTCTTTATATCGAATTCGCAGGATTAAGGCAAGAAAAACAGCAAAACCAATTTTTCTTCGGCAGTGAAGTTGATCTTGTTTGCAACCGGGATAAAATAATTGGAATTTTGTCTAATCTACTAAATTCTTTTAGGTTTTTTGCGTTATCGCTTGACAAAAGTACTTCTTTCGATATAAGTTGTCTATATAGTACTTTCGTTTATCTATATATGCTGTGATAGACTTTAGGTGAATAAAATTACAAAAACTTCAAGGAGGAGTAGAAAATGGCTATTTTAAAGAAAGATTTGCAGGCAGTCAAAAGAGATATTAAAGCGCTGGAAAAAAAGTTGGAAAAGTTGTTAAAGGCTCATGTGCCGATGCCGAAAGCAAAAAAGGTTATAAAAAAGAAAGTGGTCAAGAAAGCCAAAGCCGTTAAAAAGGCGCCGGCCAAGAAAGCCAAAGTCGTTAAAAAGGCTCCGGCCAAAAAAGCCCCGGCCAAAAAGGCCGTTGCTAGAAAAAAAGCCCCCCAGGCAACAGCAACCGATAAGATTTTAATAATTATTAAGAGATCGAAAAAAGGTGTTGACGTTCCAACCCTGAAGAAAAAAACAGGCTTTGACGATAAAAAAGTTCGTAATATTATTTTCAGAGCGTCGAAAGAAGGCAAAATCAAGAAGTCAGGCCGTGGTATTTATGTCGGCGCCTAGGCCTATAAAGTAGATTCGCGACCGTCCTAAAGAAGCGTATAATAAGTTTTAGTATCTTAGAAATTATCCGTTTGCTTTTTACGGCAAAAAATCAAAACACAACCACCAAATTTCAAATAAGTCCCAAAAATTTTTTAAGTTGATAATCCAAAAGCGGGGTGAAAATCAGATTTTTTCACCCCGCTTTTATTGTAGAAACATATGTTTGCTTATCGGTTGTCTTTGACGACCGGTCGAAACCATCTAAAAGACCGCTGGCCCTGGATGGTTTCTTCGCATATTTGCGGAATGGTTCTGAGCAGAGAAGAAACAGCCCTAAAGGGCCAGGCTCCCGGAAGAGAAAAAATTATTTGGCGGCCGGCTCTAATATACCTGAGTTCCGTAAGGATGTTGTCGTCTATATATTGTTTGTATAAATTGAGGGCCTTATTTGGATTGCTGAATGACTGTACGGCAGCCATGGCTGCCAGCTGTGCGCTTTTGTGGGCATAGTAAATTCCCTCACCCAGTAATGGATCGGCCAGGCCGCAGGCGTCGCCCAGCAGCAATATATTCTTGTATCCGGGTTGGTTAAGAAAATTGCCGTAGGGCAGGGCGCAGCTTTTGGCAGTTGACAGATGCTCGATAGGGACTGATATTTTTTTTAAGAACTGCTTAAAACCTTTTTTGAGCAATTGGCCGGCCTTAATATTTAGCCCGCAAATCCCGAGTAGCCATAAATCCTCTCTGGGAAAACACCAGGCATATCCCCAGGGGATGTGGCCGAAATGTATAGTCGGATAGTCAGGCAGCGATGGCGCTTGTTGATGGGTAACAAAAACTTCCAGGGCGGTGGCCAGACCGGAATGGATTTTTGGGTTTATGAATCCTTTAGCCGATAACCATCTTCTGATTCTGCTCAGTGCACCGTCAGCAACGAGGACCAGACTTCCGGAGAATTGATTGCCTTTGCTGGTTACAATTTGATTATTACCTGGATCAAGGGAGGTGACTTTTTCACCAGACCGGAATACGGCACCTGCCTGTCGGGCCATTTTTAACCAGAAAAAATCGTATGCGCTTCGGTCGACAAAGTAAAAGGGATGTTCCAGTCGACCTCTGATGGAAGCGCCGTTGGCATGACTTACCTCATAGTTTAAACTTTGGTTTAAGATGATCTGGTTTGATTTCAGAAAATCTGTGGATGTTTGAAAAATACTTTCCAGCACTTTGACTGTTTTCCACGTTAAAAGTCCTCCACAAAGCTTGTCGCGAGGAAAGGGCTTCTTGTCCAGAAGCAGAACCTTGAACCCCCTTTTTGCCAGAAGATAGGCTGCGGTTGATCCTGCAGGCCCGGCTCCAATTACGATAGCATCAAAGCGATTTTCATGTGTCATCGGCTAACAATTTTTTTTACTCTGCTTTTCTCAATTCCAATCGATCCACCGTCTACCTTATACATAATCATATTGTTTTCCTCCCACCAGGCCTCGGTCACAATAATACTTCCACTATTGAGGAAGATTTCAAATTGGTTTTTATTTTCTCCAGCTTTTGTTTCCCTGTTTAATCCTTGAAGGATACTTTGAACAGAGGGGTCATTGGGGGGGATTTTTTCTTTTTTTTCCAGATGGTGCACAATTTTTTCCATGGCTTCAGATGCCATCCCTCTGGTCATTGAGGCAATTCTATCCGTATTTAACAAGAAGTAAACAACCAGAGCAGCAATCACCAGAAAGACACATAGAAATGCAAATAAAACGTATCTGCCGATGGAAGATGCCTGCGGCACCGCACCCGAGCCGGCGACCGAAATTTTAGCGTTGCCGGGTTTGCTGCCGGCCGCCATGGCAGGAGAAACCGTTTCAGACCGGTAGCCGGTCGAATGGCCGGCTTTACGGTTGGCATCGAAACCGGATTGCGCATCCTGCAATGTGACCTTTATTCTTGTTAACCTGTTATCCGGACTTGATTCTAAATAGTCACGCAAATAGTTAAAGGCCAGATTGATTTCCATTAATTTCTCATCCGCTTTCTGCTTTAGCCGGGGGATGTTCTGGAAACGGTCCGGATGCCAAACTCGAACCAAATCCTTATAAGCCCGTTTAGCTTCTCGAAGGGTAGTGGTGGTTTCAAGCTCCAGGATTTTTAAGCTTTGCTGAAGGTTCATTTAACTGGACCAAATCTTTTGGTTTACAGATGGGGTCTAACCTAGGTTGAGCGGTTCAGTTTAAGCCTTAATGAAAATGCTCACATTAATAAACCTACCAGCACTGTCTTTTCGATGTCAAGAATTTATAGGCTTGACAGCAGATTTATCTATCAAAGAATTATTGTTTTAATTATTATTGTATTTTGATAATACTTTAAAAATGTTTTCAAAAATAAATTTATAAATTTATTAAAAAAATACTTGAATTAAAGAAATAAATATTATAACATTAGTTACATGAGCAATAAAAAGACATTTTCCACCAGAATCGATGCCGAGCGCCTTAAAGCTTTGAAACATCTTGCAGTTGATGAGGATAAATCTATTGGCGTCCTCCTGGAGGAGGCAATCGATGAGCTCATTAAAAAATATGAAAAGGAGGTAATAAAACCGCTGGCGTAGAGGCCTTTACACACCATCCTTTAAGGTCTCCCGAGACGATGTTGAATTGGCTTTTAACTTTTAAGGAGAGATATGGCTATGGCTGCAATCAGTAACAGCAACTGCTTGGCGGATGAACAAGATTGTGTTCTTGGCGGCAGGAATAATCAGCGTGACGGTCTTACCGTCGAATGTATCTGTCCGAAATGCAGCGCCGTCCATAGAATGAAACTGCTTTGGAGCGGCCGCGGTAAACCCAAAAAATACTGCCCATCATGTAAGAGCTTTGTAGTCACTATTGAACCCATCGATTTTTGCGGGGTACCGGCAGATATTTACAGGGGCATCGAAAAGGCTGTATAGTAAGTTTGCCGGTTTTCCGGTTAGCCGGTTTACATTATTACCGGCCAACGGGCTCAACCGGCAAACCATTGTCCCATGTGAGCATTTCGCCCGGCGGAGCAACGCCGTATTGGGTGTTAGATGGGGTTTTGCAACCACTTTTATCTAATATTCAATTCTTTTAGGCCGAGGCTTTGTATTGCGGGTTGAATGCTTTGAACAGAGATGGATCCATTATGGCCTTAAATCCGGTCAATCGTGCTACGATCTCATCATTGGTATCTAAAAACGTAAAATTTCCCCACATTTTACGGCTGGTTGCCTCCGTAACCTCCAGCACCGCTGTTACACCCTCAGCTGGGAACTGATGCCGATACTGACGGAATGAGGTCACATAACTTGGCAGCGAGACAGTTTCTTTTTCTTCAAAACACCATAGAATTGCCATCTGGAAGGCACAATCCAGTACCAGGGGATCGGCAATCCATCGATCCCTCAAGGGGGAAGAAATCCATTCCCTCGGCTCGGGCGCCGATGAAATATGTGCCACCATTCCGCGGGATGAACAGCTGACAATTTTGCGAATCCCGCGAAGCTGCAAGCCGTGAAAAAGAATTTCATCGTAGACGTCCTGGATATTTTTTGTATAAGCCCCGGCAATCATAGCCTTGGAGAATTGATACGGAGGAGCCGGAACCAGGCGATCACTTAAAATGGCCCTGGCTCGCGAATGGATCACATCCTGTCCGGTCTCTTTGCTGCCTCTCAATTCAACTGCCACTTCATAAAATTCGCCATTCTTTTTGAGTTTACCGGCAAAGATGCGGATCCATTTTTTTCCTGTCTTCAGACGAATTCCTTTTAAAATTCGAATATCATCTAAGCCATGCAGGATCAGACCGGGATTTTCATGCAGAGCGCTGTGAGCAAACCATTCGGTTATCAAGGCCATCGGCACCACTGGTTGGCCGTCAATGATGTGGGAGTTTAAAATGGGATAATGGGCGACGTCGACTTCGCGTTCAAAAGAAAGCGATAATTGCTGCTTTTTCACAGCCGGTGTGGGTTCCACCAGTTCCGGCCGTTTTAATTCCCGGCGGACATGATCGCCTGCAGCGGTGATTTCAGCTCCGATGACGACTTCCACAGGTTCGCTTTTTCCTGCCGCCATTTCATGAAGCAGGCACTGGACCCCCTCAGTTACAGGGATAAGATGGATACCGTTGCGTTGAAATTCACGTTTTAAAGCAGGGCTTACCATGCCCCCGTCCCAGGGACCCCAGTTAATCGCAATAACCCGGCAATCAGGTCGTTTGAGAGCTTCATCCTGGGCCATTTTGTTTAATGCCTCGTTGGCCATGGCATAATCCACTTGTCCCTTGTTTCCCATTCGGGCAGCTACCGAGGAAAATAAAACCAGATACTTTAAATGATCTTTTGCTGCGGCCTGCAGCAAATTATCAAGACCTTTGACTTTGGTATCAAACACGCGTTCAAATTGATCGAGGGTTTTATCGATAATCAGGCGATCTTCCAGCACCCCGGCGCCGTGGATGATGGCCGCGATGGAACCATGTTTTGAGCGAATGTCATTAATAACGGTCTGAACCGTTTCAAAATCACGAATATCGGCGTCGTAGTAAACGACATCTGCTGCGCTTGATTTTATGTCAGCCAGATTGGCGGCAACTTCTCGATTTGCCATATGGGCTTTAAATGCTTTATCTATTTCGGCCGGCGTGGCCTTATGGTCCTTGAATTCATTATCCAAAATGGCTTTTTTTATTGCGGTCTCATCCGTTAAAGGCGACAGCCATTCAGGTTCCGCAACCGGTTGCGGTGAGCGACCTAACAGAACCAGCGTGGGGCCGGCTTCTTTGGCCAGTGCCAGGGCTGCTGCAGCCGTTATGCCTCTGGCGCCACCGCTGATGACCACCACATCGCCGGAGGCCAGATTAATTTGACCTTCAGGATAGGGCCTGGATTCCAAGCCAAGCGTACGCCGGCGACCTGAATCGAGCCCAATTTCAACCGGGCCCGGAGTTAAGACTTCTTTAACCACGGCCCCGGCAATTTCATGGTTGTCCGACCAGCCCGGGGCGATGTCGATGGCATGGCAGCAAACATTTGGCCATTCCAGAGCGGCTGTTTTGGCCAGGCCTGCCAGGCCACCCTGCGCAGGTTGGTTGTTTTTTTGACACGTCAAGCCAAAGGCACCGTCGATACGGGTGACAGTGGCAAATAAAGCATCGCCCTGATGGGTAGCATCGATGAGATTGGGTGCCAAATATTTGGCAAGAACGAAGGCGTTTTTTAAATCCTGAACCGTTTGGTTGGATTGGGGATTCTGGACAATGATCAGCCCGGCTGCTGCGGGCAGCTGTTTTTTATATTTCAGTATATCCAGAGAGATTCTTACCGTACCGATGCCGATCCGGGTCAGTTCTTCAACAATTTGTTCAGACAGACCGGTGTTGTCTTCCGTCACAAACACTTTTTTGTTTGGGCCCACTTTTATGGGGGAGGCGGTAACGGCCGGGGCATCGATGATGGTCACCACCTTTCTTTGAACCGTAGCCGTATCCGGAGCCGGCTGCGGCGACTTTTTGCGATCGGAAATGTTTAACCCGTCTTTGGCAACAGCCGGCGCAATGTTTGTCAGCCCACCATCGGTTTGACTGCTGGCAGCGGCGGCGTCAGCGGGATTTGTAAGAAATTCGGAAATCTGTCCCAGCGTTTTTAAACTGCCCATCATGTCAGGTGATACGGTGGGCAGATCGGGCATTTTTTCCTCCAGGGTCGACAGGATTTCCGGGCATTTTTTCCTCCAGGGTCGACAGGATTTCCACCCGTTTGATGGAATCGATACCCAGTTCGGATTCGATGTCCATGTCCAGACCCAGCATTTCCACCGGATAACCGGTCAGCTGGCTGACAACCTCCAGCAGGGTCGCTTCGATTTCATTCTGTCCCTTATCAGAAGGTGGGGATTCGGAATCTGCAACCGCCTTGCTTCCGGCTCCGACAACAAAATCTGACCGGTTTTCACCCGTATCTCCGCTGCCGGCCTCGCTAAGGTAATCGGCAGGGCATTTTTTCCTCCAGGGTCGACAGGATTTCCACCCGTTTGATGGAATCGATACCCAGTTCGGATTCGATGTCCATGTCCAGACCCAGCATTTCCACCGGATAACCGGTCAGTTGGCTGACAATCTCCAGCATGGTTGTCTCAATAGGGTCAATATGCTCACGGAGTTGATTGGCTGGCTGGAAATTCTCCACCGCAGCGCCCTGTCCGTCTGAATTCCGTGAATACCCATTAGCGGCCGCTTCAGGCCGTTTTTGTTCGACCGCTAAAAGCGTCGAATCCAGGGGAGTGCCAGGCAATGGCGAGCGAATTTGTCCCTCGGAAGAGTCGGTGGTCGTCGGTATGATAATTTTTTCAGGCACCACGGGATCCGGGGCTGATTCCAGAGGGGCCGGTGAAGGGGAAGCCGGTTGTCTCGGCTCTGAATCAATCCCCAGAGATTGTTCGGTCAGTCGCTGGGTATGTTGCATCATCTGCTGCAGTGACCGGTTGGCTTCGGTTTGGGTTTCTAAAAATTTCTGGTGGGCCGCAGCCGTTTGAGATTGAAGGTGTTGCATCGACTTCAAGCCTTCCTGAACCACTTTCAAAGCATCCAGGATAAATTCCGATTGTTTGCGGTTATCTTTGCTCATGTTGCTGATATTCTCGTTTGTTCGTTTGGATGGTTCGGATCGTTGTGATCGTTTAGATGGTTTTGATGGTTTGGATCGTTGATGATGATCGGTTTCCGGCGTCTGTCCGTGGCTTTCAACATTTCCGCCTTCCGCCTTCCGCCTTCCCAATTCCCTTGCCTCTGTCCTCTTCCCTCGATCTTTAACACTTCCGCATTCCGCATTCCGCATTCCGCATTCCAATGCTTCTGTCCTCTGTTCTCTGTAGTTCGTTCCGCTTAAAAGAACATTCATACGGGATTTCCGGATAGAAGAACGCGTGTTTTCCCATTTGGGCAGAGCTACCGGATAACCCAAAGATCCAAGGCGAGCCAGTAGTCTGGCCAGATCGGCAATACCATATGCTTTGCCAGCTGTGGCATCCAGCGCCCAGGCGTTGACATCGCGATCCCTGAGGATGTCCGTAATCAGTCCGGTCAAAACCGATTTGGGTCCAATTTCGACAAACGTGCGCATTCCGGTAGCATACAGATTTTCAATCTCACCGACAAAGTCCACCGGACGCGTTAAATGGTTTCCCAAAAGAGTTCGGATTTCATTTGCTTCGGCGGGGTATGCCGTTGCGGTGGTGTTTGAAAAAACAGCAACGGGGGTCGGGGTAATCGGTATCTTTTCGAGAGCAAGCTGAAAAGGCCGGCCGGCACTTTTTACCTGTTCGCTGTGAAAAGCAGCTGAAACAGGCAAGCGCATGGCATTAATTTTTTTTTGCCGGCATTTTTTTTCGATTTCAACAATGGCGGCGATCGGTCCGGATAAAACTCCCTGGCTGGGACTGTTATGGTTGGCCAGAATAACCTTCCGGTTTGAAGTTGCGACCAGATTTTTCAGTTCATCCAGGGGCGCCTGAACGGCCAGCATGGCGCCCTGTGAAGGACCCTGGCTGCCCCCGGCTTCGGCCATGAGACGACCTCGCGTAATTGAAAGGTCCAGCAGGGCTTCTTCGTCGATCCAGCCGGCCGCACATAAGGCCGTTAACTCTCCGAAACTGTGTCCGCAGGTGGCAGCGGGGCTAACTTCAAAATACCTCAGAACGTTTAGCATTGCCAGGCTGATGGCGCCGATGGCCGGTTGGGCGATATCAGTGCGTCTTAAGATGCTTTCCTGCCGCCTGCGGTCTTTCTCCGCAGGAACTGGGCGTGGGAAAATCATATCGCTGAGGAGGGACCCAGCTTTAAATTTTTTGTTGGCTCTTTCCAGAATCTTCATGGCCTGGGGGAAGGTGGATACCACATCCCGTCCCATATTCAGGTATTGACTTCCCTGTCCCGGGAAAACAAAGGCCAGTTTACCGGGTTTTGCAGGCCCGCCGATAAAGATGTTTTCCAAATGAATATTATGATCAGCGTCGGTGGAATCAAGCGCTTGGCGGGCACGATCGAAAAGATATGATATTTCAGTATTTTGGTCACTGACCAGCAGGAGGCGGTAGGGATGAGCAGACGAAAAACGTTTTCTGGATTCAGCTGCTTTGATGCCAAGCTCGCGGTTAGACAGGCCTCTGGCAACCGCATCTTTATAGTGGCTGACGTCTCGGGCCAGTTCGCTTTTCTGCCTGGCTGAAATAGCGATGATTTCAACACTTCCATCCCAGGATATTTCTGTCTTTTGCGGGCGATATTCTTCGAGAACAACATGAAAATTACTGCCGCCAAAACCAAAGGCACTAGTCCCGGCCCGGCGGGGATGACCATTTTCTGAAAACCAGGGCCGGGTGTTTGTATTCAGGTAAAAATGACTGTTATCAATGTTTAACCCGGGATCCGGTGTGTCGGCCTTCAACGTGATGGGCAGCACTTTGTGATAAAGACCCAGGGCCGTCTTGATCAATCCCGCAGCACCGGAAGATGCTTTGGTATGTCCGATCATTGATTTTACCGATCCCAGTGCACTTTTGTGACCATTTACACTGAATTCCCCAAAAACCTGGTTAAGGGCTTCAAACTCCACTTTATCACCCACCCGGGTCCCCGTGCCATGGGCTTCTATGAGTCCAACGCTGGCGGGGTTAATGCCGGCATTTTGATATGCTGATCTCAAAGCATTGGCCTGGCCTTCCACACTGGGTGAATAAATACTCTGCGATTTGCCGTCGCTTGATGATCCCAGCCCTCTGATCACGGCATAAATTCGATTGCCGTCCTTTTCAGCCTCTTCGAGGCGTTTTAAAACCAGGATTCCGATGCCTTCGCCAAGTACGGTCCCGTCGGCATCCTTTGAAAACGGCCTGGCATCGCCGGTGGCAGACAAGGCCTGGGTTTTGGCAAAACACATGTGCATGAAAATGTCGTTTAAAGTATCCACACCGCCGGTAACCACCATATCGCTGCGGCCGGAGAGCAATTCGAGGATGGCCAGATGGATGGCACTCATCGAACTGGCGCAGGCGGCATCCACTACACAGTTGGTACCTCTCAAATCCAAGCGATTGCTGATTCTGCCTGCTACGACATTTCCCAGAAGGCCCGGAAAGGAATTTTCCTGCCAGGGGATGTAGGAATTTGAAATGCGTTGGATTACTTCTTCGGTTTTATCCGCTGGAACGGCTGAATCCTCAAGTGCTTTTCTCCACCTGGGCCGAGTCTCGAACTTAAGGGGATGACCAGTTCCTGGGTCCCGGTAACACCAAGGATGACAGAGGTCCGATCCCGGTTAAAATCTTGATCCTCGCCGTAGCCGCAATCCTCAAGAGCCATCTTGGCCGCCAGTAACCCCAGCAGCTGGGAAGTATCTGTTGCTTCCAACGAGGAGGGGAGGATACCAAACTCTGAAGGATCAAACGCAATGGGTGGAAGAAAGCCTCCCCGTTTGCAATGCACATGGTCCGGGCTCTTAGGATCCGCATCATAATAATCTGACGGTGACCAGTGCGACTCGGGGATATCAGTGATGGCATCTTTCCCGTGATACAGCAATTGCCAGTATTCTTTGAGATCCCGGGATTTGGGGAACACACATCCCATTCCGATAATGGCCACAGGGTTTTTATCAGGCATTCGACAGGTATCCTTACCCGGACAAGCCGGAATTGACTATTCAATAGTCAATCGAAAATATTCAATCATTTGAAAATATGGATTTTAGATCTTTTTCTCGGCCGGATTTTTTTGGTAAACCTGGCAGGAGAGTGTTACAGACCAATATAGTATTAATCTAAACTAATTTCAAGAGATTGCTTTAAAATAATTAGTTGATATATTGATATAACAAGTGTATAAGAGGTACGAGTTCTACGATTTTGGATTTTGGATTTCGGATTGCAGATTGAAAATACCTGATGATCCTACTTAAATAGTCATTAGTGATGAATTCGTAAAAAACCGAATTCATCAAAACACACTCGTAAAAAGGTTACTTTTCTGACTTTTTGCGAGGTTATCAATTTTACCATGATTAAATTCTATACCAATCAGGAACTCTCACAAAAATTTAAAATAAAACTGGCCCGATGGAAGCGGTGGTCACGCGAGTTTTTGCCGCCGGATCCGTTGGGTGGCCTGCAGTCGGGTTATGCGCGGCAGTACAATCCGGATGAAGCCTTTACCGTGTTCCTCGGAGGTAATCTGGTAGGCGATCTGAAATTTAGCATTCCTGAGGCCAGGCAAATAATGCACGATTTGCAAAGCTGGTTGGTTGATCGTGGTTTTTATTATAATTTTTCCGGTACTTCCCCTTCGGAAAATAGAACCAAATTTATTATTCAACACTATCAAATAGCTATTTACCGGCCTACCATTGGCGATAACAACGATTCAGCCTTTTTTTATTTGACGAAAGGGCTCATCGCCCAGGAATCTATTAAGCTTCATGCTGTCCCTTTGCGCCAGGAACGATTCATTGAATCCCCAATCAATCCCGCAAAAAGAGAATCGCCCGTAAATGCAGCCGCCAGCCATCAGGTTTTAAATATCAGTAACCTCCGCCACCGGTTTTTGAGGTTATTGGAGGATGGTTGAGCCGCCCATACCTCATGCGATCCTTAAGGTTTGGGGCCGTGGCAGCATAAGCGCAAAGTTATTTTATTATTCTAACTTCTCATTAATTTTCATGCAAGATTCAGGTATTATATCCGTTCTTCCAGCAACTCTAAGATCTCACGCAATTTAAGCGGACTAAATCTGGTTACACCTTGGGGCAGCAAAATTCTCTGTTGGCGCAGCCAATTGACCCGGGTGGTTGCTGCGGCACCCAGCATGAGATTCATCGCCACCGTAACGGTTCTGCGATTTTGCCAGTTTTCAAGAAATGTGCCTTTGACCCAATGGTTAAAAGCACCGATGGCCGGTCCGCACCATATTTGGTAGTCAATCTTTCTGGTCTGGTCACCGCTGTTGGCCCAGTTCGAGCTTCGGCCAAGGTAGGAACGAAATACGAGGGCCATCTTGTGTTTGGGGTTTTTTTCGGCAAGTTCAATCTGTTTGGGGTCGCGCTCAGCAAAAAAAAGTCTGGTCTGCTCCCATTCCGCCTGAAAACTGCATTTGAAAAAATCACGCTGGAAAATTTCGCGTTGATTGGAGGGTATCTCTTCATAGCTGTTGTAACGGGTATACAGTTCATAAAGTTTGCCCGCCCGCAGGGCGAACATGGTCCCTCGCTTCAGCACCTGCACTTTAACACCCAGTTCAAACATGTCGGCCGCCGGTGCCATCGTGACGTCGGCCTGGTGCGCCTCGGCCAGCATCTGACGGACGGTATCTGAAGTGCCGGCTTCCACACAAGATTGATTTACCGATCCGGTAAGCACATAAGCCGCACCCATTGCAAATGCTGCGGCGGTTGAATCCGGCGTGGCAATACCGCCGGCAAGCCCCACGCGGACGGGGTTTTTATAACCATATTGATTGGATATTTCATCGCGCAAAGCCAGCATGGTGGGCAACAGCGTTAAGGCCGGACGGTTGTCGGTGTGGCCGCCGGAATCAGCTTCGGCCGTCAAATCCTCCGCCATCGGGATTTCAGCGGCCCATTCGGCCTGATCAGAGGAAATCATGTTTCGCTCGACCAGTTGCCTTAAATATTTTTCAGGGGGCGGTGCCAGGAATTTGCTGGCAACCTCGACCCGGGACACTTTGGCAATGATTTTGTTGGAACTGACCACATCCCCGTTATCATCCCGCTGAAGGTTGTTGACACGATAATAGACCAGCGGCAACGTTAGGTCCAGATAAGCCGAGGCGCTGACCAGTTTAATCCCTTGTTTTAGGTACAGATCGACCGTGGCGCTTTCCAGTTCGGGATCCGTCGGGCTGTGTATCAGGTTAAAACCAAAAGGGTGAGCGCCCATGCGCTGTTTGAGGGTATGGATGGCAGCCTCAATTTCATTGGGCATGAGTCCGGCGGCACCAAAAAAACCGATCATTCCGGC
>JAFDDW010000434.1 GCA_019310665.1 Deltaproteobacteria bacterium | reverse complement strand
CAGCGGCCTGGTTTCGCCGTAACCAACAGCGGAAAGCCGCTGGGGACTAATTTTGCCCTCAGCGGCAAAATATTTAACCACACTGACGGCTCTGGCTATCGATAATTCCCAGTTTGAAGGAAAGCGGGCCGTATGAATGGGCACATTATCCGTATGACCTTCAACGCGAACCGGATAAGGAATTTTCTGAATCAAGGTCGCTATCTTATTCAAAAAAGCCAGGCCGCCTGGATTGATATCAGCTTTGCCAAAGTCAAAAAGCAAAAAATCTTCAAAGGTAATATAGGCGCCTTGATTCGAATATCTGACATTAATCCCAGGTTCCTCAGTAAGCGCTTTGAGCGCTTCATCAATGGTGTCTGTTGGGACCTTTTGGTCTTCAGGTTCGGTCTCAACCGCGGCCTGAATCAATAACTGCGCTTCATTGGGGTTCTGCTGGGTATCCCTTACAGCAATGGATACCTTTGAACCGGCACCCAGAATGCTGAGACCGCTTTGCAAGCCGGACTGAAATTCTTGCAGCATTTGGGTGTCCACCGAACCCATGGTAAAAAAAAGCAGTACAAAGAACACCATCAGCAAGGTGATCAGATCGTTAAAAGTTGTCAGCCAGCCGGGACCGTCGTTACCGGTTTCTTTCGATATGAGGAGGGTTCTTTTACTCAAGGCATCCCCTCCACCGGACTGCTTTTTTTTTCGGAGTTCAGGAAAATAATCGCGACCCTGCGGTTTTGAGACCGGTGTTCATTTCTGTCGTTGGGCACCAGGGGCTGAAACTCGCCACATCCAATGGCTGAAAGTCGACTTGTGGAAATCCCGCCAATTTCTATAAAATACCTCAATACATTAACCGCCCGGGCCGTGGATAATTCCCAGTTTGAAGGAAACCGGGCCGTTTGTATGGGCAAATCGTCGGTATGCCCCTCAATGCGGATGTCAAAGCTAGTTCGACCGATAATGTCTCCGACTTTTTTCAGCAGGGGAATGGCCGGCGGCGAAATATCGGCAACACCAACATCAAACAGGGCCCGATCCGACAAGCGCATAACAAGACCTTCGGGTGTATAAGCAACCGCGATATCATTTTCACGCTTAAGGCCTTCGCTCAGTTCTTCCAATTCTGAAAAAATTTGAGCCAATGTGCTTTTACTTTCCACCATGTCAGCCGAGTCAGGCAAAAGGGTTGAACCGGAATCAAGTTTTAAGCCGCCCGGCAAAATACCAACAGCGCTTACAAAAGACTTGACGAACCGCATAATTTTGGCTTCTTCCATGGTCGAAAAAGAACTCAACATAATAAAAAAGCACAGCATAATCAGAACAAAGCTGGAGTAAACGATTTTCCAGCTGCCACCTGAAAAGCCTTCATCCTTGCTTATTTTGCCTTTTTTTTTCGATACAACCATTTAGTGTTGTGTCCCTGATGTAATTTGCAAAACTCGGATTGATCTAGTAGTACCTTTTTTTCCAGAATGAAATTGGTGCTTGGAATTTTCGCGATCATGGACTTAACCGTATTTAGATTTCCATCAGTATTTTTTTTATTATATTTATGGGACATAACACTGCCAGCCCGTCTAAGCACCCGCCATTTGAGTGCCGGACGCAACACGGGCTCTGGGGGCGATAAAGGCCTTCAGCTTTTGTTCCACAATCCGATGGTTGTCACCGGATTGAATCGATATGACACCTTCGAGGACCATCTGCTTTATCAGTATTTCCTGTTTGCTCCGGGTTTTCAACTTACCGGCAATCGGAAGGAAAACGAGATTGGCCACAAGCGTACCGTAAAAGGTGGTCAAAAGGGCCAGCGCCATTGGTGCGCCGATCTGGCTGGGGTCTTCCATCAGCATCAACATCTGCACCAGGCCAATGATGGTACCCAGCATACCGACGGCCGGGGCAAATGTCCCCATGGTGCTGAAAATTTCAGATCCCAGCCGGTGGCGTTCTTCCAGATAAATTATCTCGGTGGTCATCACGTCTTCGATGGCACTCGATTCCATCCCATCTATGGCCATCTGAATGCCCTGGACCAGAAAAGGATCTTCAATATCCCCCAGCTGGGATTCAAAGGATAGAATTCCTTCCTGTCGCGCTTTTTTGGCAAATTCAGAAATCAGAGGGATCAGTTCACTGACGACCTGCGATTTGTGCATGAAGACATTTTTTGCCACTTTGAAAACGCCTAATACATCCACCAGGGGATAGGCCAGCAAGGTGGCCCCCATGGTACCGCCGCCAACAATCATCAATGACGGCGCACTCACAAACCAAGTTCCCTCGCCCCCCATCAAAATGGAGACAATAACCAAACCGAATGATACCAGAATTCCGACCAGTGTTGCTATATCCAACTGCTATTCCTTTAACATATTGAATTTTAAATGAGTTCAATGAACTTCCCCGCGGCAAGCCACGGGGTATCAATGAAGGATAAATTCAATCCTAACGCAGCAAGCTGCGGGGAATTAAACCCGGCAGATTTTGCAATCTCCACCTCACATTCATTATAATCTGTGTAATCTGCGAAATCTGTGGATTAAAACCAGGATTTTGCATCGCCTAATCGGCCTCAAGCCTTAAATTTCGTCAATCCCCCCTGAAAGGCTGATTCGGGTTTTATAGATATCTTGAGAAAGCAAGTATTGTGCCACATACCAGGGCACTCGGCTCTCTGATGGCGTGATGGCGGACAACTGAAGAATGAGCGGAACTCTATGAAATTAAATGGAAAATCAGTGGAGGAGGTAAGGGTAAATGCGGTGTCTTGACGTCTAAAACCGGCGAGCATCTAAACCACAACCCGGGACCGGAATCCGGCGTCAATAATGTTCAGTACGAGTCAAGTCTTTGACGATGGCCGCCGGATTGCACAGTGGAGGTATCCATACCACCACCAGGGGCGCAGTTAACTGATCGCCGGTATTCCACAATTCGTTGCGATACTTCCTCCAGCGGTTCCTTAACCATGATTTTATCATGGTTGGTAAAGGTGATGACGGTATCCGGCGTGGATTGCAATGACTGGATCTTTTCGACGTTTATCACCATAACAGAATCATTTAAACGTGTTACCTTGATCATGGTGCGGCACCTGTATTAAAAAGATTAATATTTACACCACATCTCAAATTGCTTGAGGCGGGGAGGCTTGAAAACCAGGAAGCTAAGGTTTTTTAGCCTACTGGCAATCCCCGCTTCCTGGCCTTCTGGCTATTGGTTATCTATAATTATCGCTTAAGATTTATCAGCTCAGAAAGGATCTCATCGCTGGTGGTGATCACCCGGGCGTTGGCCTGGAAAGCTCTCTGGGTGATAATCATCTTGACGAACTCCTGGGCCAGATCGACATTCGACATTTCAATGGTTTGCGGGCTGATTGCCCCCAGTGCCCCGTCCTGGGGCGTTCCCGTCAAGGCCTGTCCGGAAGCTCGCGATTCCTGGTACAGGTTTTGACCCAGTTTCTGCAGGCCGCCGTAGTTGGCGAAGTCGGCCAGCGCCACCTGAAAAAGCGGAACCAGCTGCCCGTTGGAATAAATACCGGTCACAACACCCTCCTCGTCCACATCAACGCCCCGTAAAACGCCGGAGGTGTTTCCGTTCTGGGTTTGAAAGGTAGTGGTGGAAGCCGAAGCATACTGGGTCATATCCCCGTGGGAGGCCGAGGCGGCGGAGGCGTCAAAAATATCCCAATTCAGAGATAGGGGGGCGGCACCCGACAGCAGAGGGTTGATCGTAATTGTACGGTCCGACCCGCCGGGATCCAAACTTCCACTGGAGTTAAAGGTCAGGGTTGGGACGTCTATGGTTGCAGCCGCGGCGACGGTACTTGGAACGGAAACACCGGCTAACCAGGTGTTGGCAGTCGTCTGTTTGGTAAAGGTGATGGTGAGCGGAATGGCATTGCCCAGGGAGTCAAAGACATTCAGCGTGGTGGCATAGGTGTCAGTTGCGGCCGCTCCGGCATCCAGGTTGACATCCACCCTAAATTCAGTCGTGGCGCTTG
>JAFDDW010000014.1 GCA_019310665.1 Deltaproteobacteria bacterium | reverse complement strand
ACCAACAACTCATCAGCTTAGCAGTGCATTCACCAAAGCCTTTCGGCATGTTCTTTCGGCAGGCCGGAAGCCTGGATTTTTTTAACCACTGAGGCAATATCGTAGGGTACAAATCTGACATCAATGGTGTCTTCTGAAGAATCCCAAATCACATATTTCGCGTTGTTGTTTGAATCCCTGGGTTGTCCGACACTACCGATATTGATGATATATTTTTTTTCTGCATCCAGGTGAGTGACACCTTCAGGGAGTTCTTCATGTTCTATACCATTTCCGTCATAACCGATGATTTCAAGGGTGTGGGTGTGGCCGATAAAGCACAGCCGTTCCGCCATTTCCTCAAAAACTTCCTGTTTCCCATTGTCGGACACCTGGTACATATAAATCAGAGGAGAATCCGGTGGAAATCCGTGGACAAAGCGACAGTCATGGGATGAGATAAATGGTTCAAGTTGGCAAATAAAGCGAATCGAAGCTTTACTGAGTAAACCGCGAGTTTTAATCAACGATTGGCGTGCAGCCGGATTGAACCAGTGTAAGTATTCCTCATCTTTTAAAGCCAGTTCATGGTTGCCTTGAACAACCGGGATATTAAGGGCTTTGATTTTCTCGATCATGCGATCCGGCTCCGGACCGTATCCGATATTGTCCCCCAAGCTGATAATGTCATCCACACGGGAGGTGTCGATATCCTTCATTACCTGCTGGAAGGCATCGTAGTTACCGTGGGCATCGGAAAAAATGGCAAGTCGCATAGTCTCTCAGTCCGCCTTGTATGGTGGGTTGTGCATTTATGCCAAAATATATTTTAATGCAATTATCAAGCTGCTCACAAGGCATTTTCCTGCTTGGTATGGTTATCGGAGCAAGTTCAAATACCAGGTGACCAGTTCAGTTCCGAAAAAAATATAGGTAATGCTGCCGATTGAAAGAAACGGGCCGAAAGGCACGGCCAGTTTCATGCCTTTGCGGGATTGCAGCATGACTGCAAAACCGGCCAGGGTACCCACCAGCGAGGCAACAAAAATCGTAAACAGGACGCCCTTCCAACCCACAATGGCCCCCATCATCGCCAGCAATTTGATGTCGCCGCCACCCATGCCTTCTTTTTTGGTTAGAATGGTATAGACCCAGGCTACGAGAAACAAACTTCCACCGCCGACAAGGATGCCAAGCAGCGCATCTTTGTAAGTTATGACCGGCAGGGCAAAGCTGGCCGCAAAGCAGATGGGTATGCCGGGAAGGGTGATGACATCCGGTATGATTCGGTGATCCAGATCAATGAAGGTTACCACCAGCAGGGCGGCGATAAATACATAATAAATTAACGTTTCGATGGTCAAGCCAAATCTTAGATAGGTTCCCAGCGCAACGAGGCCACCCAATAGCTCAACCATGGGATATCGCATGGAAATTTTGACCTTGCATCGGCGGCATTGTCCCTTCAGCCACAGATAGCTGAAAAGAGGGATATTGTCATAAAAGGGGATAAGGGTATCGCAATTGGGGCACATGGAACGGGGATGAACGATAGATTTTGATTCCGGCAGCCGATAGATACACACATTTAAAAAACTGCCAATGCAAAGACCCATCAGGAAAATAAACATTTCGATCAGGTAAGGTGGTAGCATGTATAATCCTTTGTGTTTGTTCGTAATATCCTTTTATTCTGTCATGTTTCACTAAAAAAAACAAAGGGATATTGTAAAAATATTTATATGTATTATTATAGGAATTACCCTGACTAGAGTCTTAATTGGTATTTGTGTTTTGGAATTTCCGGTTTATCCGGGTTGAGTTGTAAAAATACGAGATATAGATTTTAGGAGCAAAGATGGCCGAAGCCGATAAAGATGATCTGATCAGCATTATTGAAGACGAAGACGTGGATGCTGAAATACCCGGAGTACTTCCGCTAATGCCGGTGCGTGATGTCGTCGTATTCACGGACATGGTTTTACCGCTTTTCGTGGGCCGGGAAAAATCGGTGCGTGCGGTGCAGGAGGCTGTGGCCAAGGGAGGCTATCTGTTTCTTGCGACCCAGATGGATCCGGCGATCGAAAACCCGGACACGGATGAGATTTTTACCACCGGCACAGTCAGTCGGGTGCTGCGGATGCTGAAACTTCCAGACGGCAGTGTTAAGGTACTGGTACAGGGATTCGCCAAAGCCAAGATCGTTAATTATACCCGAAGACGATCGCTGTATCGCGTTAAGGTGGAAATGCTTCAAGAACCAGCGGTTGATAAAATCAGCCTGGAAATAGAAGCGTTGATGCGCAATGTCAGAGAGCATTGTGAAAAGATTCTGATCCTGCGGGGCGAGATGAGCGGTGATGTTATCACTATTTTGAAAAGTGTTGAAGAACCGGGTAAACTGGCTGATCTTGTGGCCTCGAATCTGAGTTTGAACATCGAAGATAGCCAGCAACTTCTTGAGGTTACCGATCCTATGGAGCGCCTGAAGAAGGTGAACCACCTGCTTTCCAGAGAAGTCCAGCTATCAACCATGCAGGCCAAAATCCAATCCGATGTCAAAGAAGAAATATCCCAGAGCCAGCGAGACTATTTTTTGCGTGAACAGGTGAGGGCGATTAACAGGGAACTTGGAGAATCAGATGAAAGCCTGCTGGAAATAGATGAATATAAAAAGAAGATTAAGCGTGCCCGGATGTCGAAGGAAGCCGACAAAGAGGCCAACAAACAGCTTAAGCGCCTGGAGCAAATGCATCCTGATTCGGCGGAATCAACGGTTGTGCGAACCTATCTGGACTGGCTTGTCGACATGCCCTGGAGCAGGTCGTCTAAAGATGTGATCGATATCAAAAGGGCCCAAGTGATACTGGACAGGGATCACTACGGCCTCGAGAACGTCAAAAACCGGATATTGGAGTATTTGAGTGTTCGCAAGCTGAATCGAAAAATTAAAGGTCCCATTTTATGTTTCGTGGGGCCGCCGGGAGTCGGCAAAACATCATTGGGACAGGCGATTGCCAAGGCTCTCAAGCGAAAATTTGTTCGCATTTCTCTGGGTGGTATCCGAGATGAGGCTGAAATTAGAGGCCATCGCCGCACGTATATCGGTGCACTGCCCGGCCGCATTTTACAGGGCCTGAAGCAATGTCACACCAACAACCCGGTTTTCATGATGGACGAAATAGACAAACTGGGGGCTGATTTTCGAGGCGATCCCTCATCCGCTTTGCTGGAAGCACTGGATCCGGAACAGAATTCAGGTTTTAGCGATCATTTTCTAAATTTGCCCTTTGACCTGTCGAAGGTGATGTTCATCCTTACCGCCAACACAACCGATACCATACCTTCGGCCCTGCTGGACCGCATGGAAGTTATCAACATTGCCGGATACACCGAGGAAGAAAAGATAGCCATTGCTTTTAAGCACCTAATTTCTCGTCAGGTCAAAGAAAACGGATTAAAACCAAGAACATTAAGCGTTAGTCCCGGCGCTATGCGTCAGATTATATCCGAATATACCGCTGAAGCGGGTGTGAGAAACCTTGAGCGAGAGATCGGAACTATTTGTCGTAAAGCCGCCCGCCAGATTGCTGAGAATAGGCAGAAGAAATTCCAGGTCACCAGGGGTAATCTGCATAAATTCTTAGGGGTTGCCAAATTCATTGCGGAAATGGATCAAGAGCAAAGCCAGGTGGGTCTGGCAACCGGCCTGGCCTGGACCCAGGTTGGGGGTGAAGTCCTTTATGTCGAGGCGTCTTTGATTGGCGGAAAGGGGGAGTTAATCGTCACCGGGCAAATCGGAGATGTCATGCAGGAATCCGCCCGGGCGGCAGTAACTTACACCCGGGCCAATATTGCCTCATTTGGAGTGAAAAAGAAAGACTTTGAGAATCTGGATATCCATATTCATGTGCCGGCCGGTGCGATTCCCAAAGACGGACCCTCTGCAGGTATTGCCATGGCCACGGCATTGATTTCCGCTTTGTCCAACAAATCCATACGCAATGATGTTGCCATGACCGGTGAAGTCACCCTTCGAGGCAGGGTCCTGCCGATCGGTGGTCTGAAGGAAAAAGCGTTGGGTGCCTTGCGGGGGGGGATCCGAAAAGTGATTTTCCCCCAAAAGAATAGAAAAGATCTGGCAGAAATCCCCAAAAGTATAAGGCGCAAAATCGAATTCATCCCCGTAAACAGCATGGAACAGGTACTGGATCATGCACTGCTTACTAACGCGAGCGAAAATAAGTAGACATTCTAAACGAACTAAACGAACCAAACGATCCAAACCCAAAAAAACATGAAAATCCTGGCAGTGGATACGGCCACTATGAGCTGCAGCGCAGCTATTGTGGCTGATGGGTTGCTAAGGGCTGAATTAAACACGGTTACCAGCCAGACCCATTCAAAGCATCTCATGGACATGATTCACACCGTGTGTGGTATGTCCAAACTAAAAATTGCGGAGATGGATGGATTTGCGGTAACTATCGGGCCGGGGTCTTTTACCGGTTTAAGAATTGGGATCAGCACAATCAAGGGACTGGCCTGGTCGCTGAATAAGCCGGTGGTGGGTGTTTCAAGTCTTGATGCGATTGCCTGGCAGTGTGCCCCCAGCCCCTATCCGATTTGTTCGTTATTGGATGCGCGTAAACATGAGGTTTATTATTGCCGTTATCGTTTTAGCGGCGATGAATTAAAAAAGGAAGGCATCGAGCAAGTTGCCCCCCCCGACAGGGTATTCGGAGATATCCACGAACCCTGCTTATTTGTCGGCAACGGCGCCCTTTTGTATAAAGGGAAGATATTAGATGAGCTGGGAGAGTCGGCCCATTTTGCCGGTTGGAATCAACATAGCATTCAGGCCTCAACTGTGGCAGGATTAAGCCTTGCCCGATTTAGGCATCAGAAAACAGATGATGTCGCCTTGTTGGTTCCGCAATACATTCGAAAATCCGATGCGGAGCTCCAACTCAGTAAAAAATCATAATTCATTGAAATTCTATGGATAATCTTGACAAAAACAACGTTTGCTGTTATTCCAGATATCGTTGATTGGTTGATTAGTTGATTGGTTAAGTGGTTGTAAATATGGATTTATCCCATATTTGCAAAATAATTGAACACTTCATGTTTCAGCAATGGTAACATTCTGAAATTATGACTATAATTTACATAGTCAACCATTCAACCAGTAAACTATTCAACGAGGTCCGTATTCACAAATTTAGTCTGAGTAATCGGTACAATTCAAGAAGTTATAGAAATTCCGAGACGATTTAATTACTCCGCCCTGAAAAATAGCCATAACAGGGTTGGGTAGTATAAATTTGTTTTTTGAAAATTGAAGAAAAGATTTAGCAGTTGATCCGGGCGGATTAATTAATCATCAGCATCTAGGATGAAATTAAAAAGTCAAAAAAAGCATAAAAAAAATGCGCAGCATAAAATAATTAATCCGCCGGACCTTCGATCTAACAACTTACTTCAGTTTTCAAAGAACAATCTGCAACCCTAAATGTGCTATTTTTCAGGGCGGAGTAATTACATGGACAAATATTCCAGGTCTGACCCACAAAGTCAAACGGCGTTTCCTGTGGCAAGAGCCGGCTATCCGTTTATCTTGGTTGCCGCCTTCAGCACAGCAGTACTGGCACTGTTGGGCCTTACAACCCTTACGCTGATCGGACTGGTGGTAACATTTTGTATCTGCGGGTTTTTCCGGGACCCGGATCGGGTTATTCCCGTCGCAAAAGGTGCGGTGGTATCACCGGCAGACGGAAAAGTCATTGCGGCAAGTGTCGTGGACAACAGCCCGCTTTTTAATGGTGAGGCCATGAAAATCAGCATTTTCATGTCCGTGTTTAACGTTCATGTTAACCGGGTGCCATACAGCGGCCGCGTAAAAGAAATAGACTATTATCCCGGAAAATTTTTTTCAGCCAATCTTGATAAAGCATCGCAGCAAAACGAGCATAACGCCGTTTCTATCGAGATGGAGAACGGAAAACCATTATGCGTCGTACAGATTGCCGGCCTGATTGCCAGACGGATTATCTGTCATCTTCAGCCGGGGGATCCGGTGCTCCGCGGCCAGCGGTTCGGGCTCATTTGCTTCGGTTCACGGCTCGATGTCTATTTACCAACCGACATAAAACTAAAATCGGCTGTGGGCGACAAAGTAAAGGCGGGTACATCCATATTGGGTGAGTTTGATTAGACGGAGGCAGTCCACGACCATCCCGTCTCAAAAACAATCTCCAGTATTCTCTTTAAACTGTAAAACCTCCGAGAAGTTTTATTGAGTTTTCATATCTCCGTAAATTTTAAGAAACGATCAAATTCTATGGTTGACCAAAGGAGGCGTTTACTTCAGCGCGATAGAGGTGGCCAGCAATATGTCTGAAAAAAAAGTCAACCTTGCCGTTGCCGGGGCAACCGGTGCCGTGGGCAATCAAATGATCCGTTGCCTGGAAGAAGCAGACTTTCCGGTGCGATCCGTAAGGTTTCTAGCCTCATCGCGTTCGGTGGGCAGAATGCTGCGTTTCAAGGGTGAATCGATAGCGGTGGAAGAACTCAAAGAAGATTCTTTCAAAGGTATGGACATTGCCCTTTTTTCAGCCGGTGGCGGAACCAGTGAAAAGTATGCCCCGTACGCTGCCAAGGACGGATGCGTAGTTGTGGACAATTCAAGCGCCTGGCGGATGGATCCCGAAGTTCCATTGATTGTACCGGAAGTTAATTCCCATGCCATTGCTCAATACAAGAATAAGGGAATTATTGCGAATCCGAATTGCTCGACTATCCAGATGGTGGTAGCGCTGGAACCCATCTACAAAAAATTCGGTATCAAACGTATTGTGGTATCCACCTATCAGGCTGTATCCGGTACCGGCAAAAAAGCCATTGATGAGCTTTTTGATCAGACCCGGGCCATGATTAATTTTTTAGACTATGAAAGCAAGGTCTATCCGCATCCAATAGCATTTAACTGCCTGCCGCATATTGATGCCTTTCTGGAAAATGGCTATACCAAAGAAGAAATGAAGATGGCCAATGAAACCAGAAAGATTTTGGAAGATGATACGATCGGAATTACCGCAACCACTGTGCGGGTTCCTGTATTTTATGGTCATTCTGAATCCGTCAATGTGGAGACCAAGGCGCCTGTTTGCGCCCGGGAGGTCAGCGCCCTTCTTGAGCAGGCGCCCGGTATCAAAGTTGTCGATGATCCTAAAAATAACCGATATCCCCTGGCAACCGACGCGGCCGGGCAGGACTTAACCCTTGTGGGACGTATCAGAGATGATGATTCCATCGCGAATGGAATCAACATGTGGATTGTGGCCGACAATATCCGCAAGGGCGCCGCAACCAATGCAGTTCAAATCGCCAGGGTTTTGGTGGACGAATATCTGTGAGAATTGAAGATTTTCGATTGAAGATTGAATATTTAAGGAATTCAATCCATTTTAAAAAAGCGATCATAAAAATGACGGAGCAACGCGATATCCATAAATTTTCAATAGTCAATTCCGGCTTGTCCGGATAAGGAGTATCAAATTGGATCGAACACCGGTAACCAAAGAAGGTTATGAAGCTCTGAAAAAAGAGCTCAAAAATCTAAAACGGGTGGAACGCCCGCAAAATATAAAAGCAATTGAAGAAGCCCGGGCCCACGGCGATCTCAGTGAAAATGCCGAGTTTGATGCTGCTAAAGAAAGACAGGGATTCATTGAAGGTCGAATCAATGAACTGGGGTATAAACTGGCCACCGCCGATATCATCCTTACTGAAAACCTGCCCAAAGATCGAGCGGTGTTCGGTAGTAAAGTTTTGCTTGAAAATATAGATAGCGGAGAGGAAGTCGAATACCGATTGGTTGGACCGGAAGAATCCGATATTAAGGAAGGTCGGATTTCTGTATCTTCTCCCCTCGGCAAGGCCATTTTAGGAAAGAAGCCCGGGGATGAGCTGACCCTCATAGTGCCGGGAGGAAAGCGGATATATGAGTTCGTGGATATATTGTAGGGAAACCGTTCAGGGGTCCAGGGTCTTTCGATTTCGGATTTCAGATTGAAAAGACCTGATGATCCGAATTCGGATTACGGGTCCTGGGTTCCGCTGTCTTAACAACCCTGAACGTTGAACCCAGAACCTTTGAACCTTTAGAGAAAGTAACGCCGAACAATGAAAAAGTATTTAACTTGTGGACGTATAAAAATAGTTGTTTAACGATATAGGGAGGTTATTTAATGGCACGTATTACAATTGAAGATTGCCTGAAAAAAGTGGAAAATCGATTTATACTGGTTAACATGGTATCCAAACGGGTGCGTCAGATCCGTGAAGGATCAGATTATCTCGTAAGCTCACCAAAGAATGAGGACATAGTGGTGTCACTGAGGGAAATTGCTGCCGGAAAGGTTGTTTCTCAAAAAACCGATCTGCAAGAAGAATAGACTGACCCTTTGCCGAACGGACGTAACACATATAAAGCATTGAACCGGGCAATGGGCAAAGCCCTGCATCGCTATCAAATGATTTCTAACGGTGATCGAATCCTGGTGGGGGTCTCTGGCGGCGCGGACAGCCTGACGCTTATGTGGATGTTAAACGAACGCTTAAAGCGTGTGCCTATAAATTATGAACTGTTCGCCGCTTACATTGACCCCGGTTATGAAGGCAGTTTTGGGGAATCCCTGGAATGGTATGGCAACAAAATAGGATTTTCCATAAGGGTTGAGTACACCGACTATGGGCCATTGGCCCACAGCCCCGTAAATAGAGAAAATCCCTGCTTTCTATGCTCTCGTTTGCGAAGAAAACGCCTGTTTGAAATAGCTGATGAGCTTGGGTGCAACAAACTGGCCCTGGGTCATAACAAGGATGATATCATTGAAACGTTTTTTTTGAATATATGTTATGCTGGCGAGATCAGCACCATGGTGCCCTCCCAGACCTTTTTTCAGGAAAGATTCACGGTCATTCGTCCCCTGGCCTTTGCCGATGAACAGCTAATTAGGAAGTTCGCCAAAGATCAAAAATTTCCAGAATTCATAAACCCATGCCCAAGTGCCAACACTTCAAAGCGCAAGGAAATTGAAACTTTTTTGAAACAGCTTTACCGGGCCAATAGAAAAGTGAAAGGCAATATTTTCAGGGCCATGAGCAATGTTAAAACTGATTATCTTTTAAAAGGATAGGGGGTGTGTACAGGGCTCGGTACTTTTTTGTTATGGCCCGCACGGGTTATTCCCCGGGCGGACTGCTGACATTCAGACAAACGCTAACGGTTCAACCAAAAGGCATTTGGAGTGAAACTCCCCGACTCCTCAAATCCATAACAGGAGCAAGACCTGAAATATGAAGGACATCCAGAGCCAACCGGATTTTCGAAATATTCCGATCGATAAAGTTGGGATAAAGAATCTTCGTTATCCCATCACCGTTAGAGATCGCCGGGACGGTTTTCAGCATACCGTCGCCGCAATCAATATGTATGTGGATTTGCCCCATGACAACAAGGGTACCCATATGAGCCGCTTTGTCGAAATGCTTCACCTGCTGCGCCCCGATGTCTCTCTGGAAAAGTTTTCCGTTATTCTGGAAAATATGAAAAAGCACCTCAATGCTGCCTCCGCCCATCTTGAGATGACATTCCCCTATTTTATCGAGAAAAAAGCGCCCGTCAGCACATCTCCGGGCCTTATGGACTACACTTGCAGTATCAGAGGTTCCAGCGATCCGAACGGCAAAGTCGATCTCGTATCTGAAGTCGCGGTCCCCATATCTTCGGTCTGTCCCTGTTCAATGGAAATCAGCGACAATGGCGCCCATAACCAGCGGGGTGAAGTAAAGCTGAGCACCCGGTTTAAAAAATTTATCTGGATGGAAGATATGATTGAGCTGGTTGAAAACTCAGCTTCCTGTGATGTTTTTTCGGTTTTAAAGCGGGTTGATGAAAAATCAGTTACAGAAAGGGCCTTTGCAAATCCGAAGTTTGTTGAAGATATTGTGCGCGATATCGCCAAAAAGCTTAATGCGGATGATAATATCATCTGGTTTTCAGTGAGCGCCGAGAATTTCGAATCCATTCATAATCACAGTGCATTCGCCAGCATCACCTCCGGTTAGAATGTCGATTGTCGATTGACGAATGACGAACCATGGGAATGATGAATGTCGATTGACGAATGTCGAATGGAGGAATTCTGCCTTTTCAGTTTTTTCATATATAAATAATCCACCGGCTCCGCCGGTGGATTATTTATTTGAGGATTTGAAGCAACTGGTACATGATGGGTTGGGTTGATTTGCCTCTGGTATTGACCATGACAACATACCGGTACCTGCCGCCGTTCTTGCCGGTGATATATCCGGCGCGGGTGTGGATGCCATGGAGAGTGCCGGTTTTATAAAAATCACGGCCCTTTTGGCGCAGCAGCAGAAAATTTGGTTCGAAGGCCTGCAGTATGCCAATCATTTGCAGGGCCGAAACCCTGTTTTGTCTGGCGATTCCGGAACCTTCAACGATTGTCATATCCTGAATCTGTAATTCCCGGGATGCGTATTCAACTGCCGCAGCAACGCCTTTTTCCAGGTTGCCCGGTGGGCCGTAAACCTTGACGCCGGCGGAAATAAGCAGCTGGTTGGTGGTAAAGTTGTTTGAATGCTCAAGAAGTTTAGCAATAATTTGGGTCAGGGTAAACGGTGAGACATATCGATAAATAAGTTTGTCATGCGAAGGGATGACCTTTCCCAGCTTTACATCCCCGCTGAATCGAACCCCCTCCTGCCTGAGAAAATGTTCAAAAAGTTTGCCGGCGTAAACGGTGGTTTCATTTTTTAGATGGGACAGCACAATCCTGCCGCTCTTCAAGTTTCTGGCGGTTATTATTTTCTCGGCATATGGAAGCAGGGGCGTTTGGGATTCGGCACTGACGAAACCGGAATTGGTGTGCTTGAAGAATACGGTGTTAAAATTTACACACAACGCTCCATTGGGGGCATCATAGGGTTGAGACGAAGAGCTGACGCCGGGAATGGTCAAGGGCTGTCTAAAAAAGGAGTCATCCACAACCAGATCGTTAACGATGAACGAACTGCCCAAAAGCGCGGGTAGAAGGCGGGAAATATCTCTGATGGTTTCTGAAATTAAAAGCGGATCGCCAAATCCTTTTATCTTTAAGTTTGAATGCTTATCGATGAAAAATTCAGTTTGGTAACGATAGTCAGCCCCCAGGTAATGAAGGGCGACCAGAGATGTGAAAATTTTTAGAATGGACGCCGGTATTCGCTTTTGGGTCTCGTTTTTCGAAATAATGATTCTGCCGGCCGGGTTTACAACCAGGAGGGAATCCTCCTGACCGATGAGTGATATTAGTTTTTCGGTTCGGGTGGCGCCGCAACTTGCCGGGGTCCAGCCGAAGGCCAGAATCCAGATCAACACCAGAACTATGACAAGCGCTTGGCGACAAAAATCCAGCCTGGTAAGGATTTTCATGTTGGTATCGTTTTGATCGTTTAGTTGGTTAGGATCGTTGGGAACGTTTACTTCGTTTAATTGGTTTCGATCCTTTCGTGCTCATCCTCGTGCATCGGCACGGTAGCGAGGACGAGGACGACGACGAAGGCGGGTCATCTGCCATCACTCATCTGATTTCTGTCATTCCAAATCCGCAATCCGCAATCCCAATTCCCAAATCGGGACAATCCCAAATCCCAAATCGAAAAGATCCCGATCCTTCTTTAAATCCGAAATCCCAAATCCCAAATCCGCAATCGTTACGGGCTTTCCAGAATAAGCGTAACCGGCCCGTCGTTAATTAAAGCAACCTCCATCATGGCTCCGAAGCGACCGGTCTGGACGGCTATTCCCAGGCTACACACCTGGTTGACAAAATATTCATAAAGCTCTGTGGCTAAATTTGGTTCAGCGGCTTGCATAAACGAAGGTCGCCGACCCTTGCGGCAGTCGCCCAAAAGCGTAAACTGAGAAACGACCATCATCTCACCACCGAGCTCCAGCAGGGATCGATTCATCTTCCCCTTGTCATCTTCAAAAATTCTAAGGTTGGTGATTTTATTTACCAGATAGTCGACATCGGAAGAACTGTCGCCATTTGCCACCCCGAGTAAAACCAGAAGACCAAAGCCGGTGCAACCGATAATTTGGTTCTCTGTTTTGACTGAGCTTTCTTTGATTCGCTGGATTACTGCACGCATGGTTTAGTTGATTGGTTGAATAGTTGAATGGTTAACTTGTTGATGGATTTAATACCTCGGGGTTATACTCAACTTTATCGTCGCTAAAAAAATAATATCAAGTTTTGTGAGGTATTAAAACCCTAATTACAGACCTTTAAGCAGATCTGCAAAAGGATTATTAAAGGGCACTTTCTTTTTTCGGCCGGTTTGGGTCTGTGGCTGCCGTTTTTGAGGTTTGGCTGATGGTTTCACTTTTTGGGTGGATTCGCCGGGAAGTGCTTTCATTGAGAGAGCGATGCGGTTACGGTTTAGATCAACATCCATGACGGTAACCGCAACCTTTTGCTGCACCCGCACAACGTCCGCTGGATTTTTGACAAATTTGTCCGCAAGTTCGCTGATGTGCACAAGGCCATCCTGATGAACGCCAATGTCGACAAAGGCACCAAAGGCCGTGACGTTGGTTACAATGCCGGGGACTTTCATGCCGGGTTTAAGATCGGTAATTTTTTCAATATCACTTGCAAAGGCGAATATTTCAAATACGTCTCGAGGGTCACGACCCGGCTTGGCCAGCTCGCCGATGATATCGTTTAAGGTTGGGATTCCGGTCTCAGCCGTGACGTACCGGTGGATGTCAATTTTATCTCGCAGGTCTTTATTTTGTATCAAGTCGGGAACCGTGCAATCCATATTACGGGCCATTGTTGTGACGATGTGATAGCTTTCCGGATGCACGGCGCTTGCATCCAGCGGATTTTCGCCGTTTCTGATTCTTAAAAAACCGGCACCCTGCTCGAATGCCTTAGGCCCCAGCCTGGGGACCTTTAGCAGACTGTCTCTGGACTGAAACGGTCCATTGTCTTCCCGGTACATGACTATATTTTTCGCCAGCTGTGGTCCCAGGCCCGATACATATGTCAGCAGCTGTACGCTGGAGCGGTTAACGTCGACTCCCACGCTGTTCACACAACTGATGACGGCATCATCAAGGGATTGTTTCAGAGATGATTGGTCGACATCGTGTTGATATTGCCCAACCCCGATGGATTTTGGGTCTATTTTTACCAGTTCTGATAGGGGGTCCATCAGCCGCCGGCCGATTGATATGGCGCCCCTGACCGTCAGGTCAAGATCGGGAAATTCTTCACGGGCGACCACCGAGGCGGAGTAAATCGATTCGCCGCTTTCATTGACCAGGACCACCT
>JAFDDW010000433.1 GCA_019310665.1 Deltaproteobacteria bacterium | reverse complement strand
CACGACCAGCGCCGGGGTCATCGAGGATATCTGGCGCAAAATTGTAAAAAAAGCCGGCTCCTCGGACCCTTTCCGATCAGCAAAATCAAATCAAAACAAAAAAATAATGGATTTATATCCCGTTTGGCAGCAGATGATCAATGAGTCCGTAGATCCGCTCTATACCGCTGTTAAGCTGGCCATCCTGGGAAATTCTCTTGATCTCATGGTCGCCGATACTGCTGCGGCTTTTGAAAATTCAATCAAGGACAGAGTCGATGCGCCGCTTGCGCTTGAAATTTTTTCAGCCTTTGAGCAGCAGTTAAGAGCAAGCAAACGTCTGGTTTATTTTGGAGACAATGCCGGCGAAATTGTATTCGACAAATTGCTCATCGAGACGATAAAAGAACTGTATTCTCCCGAGATAGTGTTTGTGGTCAGAAGCGTTCCCACCCTTAACGACGCAACCTTGACCGAAGCCCGCTTTATCGGTATGGATAGCATCGTACGGGTTATCGAAAACGGCATCGATGGTCCCCTGCCGGGGACCGTGTTGCGTCGCTGCTCGAATGAAGTCAACGATTTGGTGCGCCGCTCGGACCTGATCATTTCCAAGGGCGGGGGCAACTTTGATACCCTGGATGAGCAAATAGAATATCTGCAGAAAAAAATTTCATTCTTGCTGCTTTCAAAATGCGAACCGTATTACAGGCATTTCGGAGTTGAGATTCATCAACCCATCCTGGCCAATTATTTTAAATTCTTGCCCAATAATGCGCAAAATTAAAAATATATTGACCATATCCTTTATTATAAAAATACAAAATACCACCGGTGGGATAGCTTTTGAGAAGGCAAACCAAAAACCGGCATCGGAAAATTTCCGTGCCGGTTTCAGTCACTCAGTTGGATTTTGGGCAAAAGTGGGGATATTAATTCTACTTTGTCACATTTGACAAAAGATGAGGTTTCAGGTTTCGGGTTTCAGGTGTCAGAAAGGAAAAATCGGCGAACTGACACCTGGACACTGACACCTGACACCAAAAATATGCAGAAAACGGCACAGAAATCAAGTCGCCCATGGATCGCCGATCCTCAATCAAATAAAGTGACAAAGTAGGATTAAGCACCCGCCATTAAATCCCCCACTAACTTGGAAAATCTGGAAGGATCATCCACCTTGCCGCCTTCGCCGATAACGGCCAGATCCAACAGCAGATGGATGTATTCGTTAAGCCGGGCGTCGTCTTTGTCCGCTTCAAACATGGCGTGGACTTTTTCCATGACCGGATGAGCCATGTTGAGTTCCAGCACGCGCTTGTTTTCTGGTGTCGGCTGACCGGCGGATTTGAGGATTTTTTCCATGTAGCCGCTCATATCAAAGGTATCGCCGGACAGGCAGGCCACCGAGCCGGTTAAGCGGGTGGACGGGCGGACTTCCTTGATGGTGTCCTCCAGTTTCGCCCGTATATGCTTAAACAGGGTTTCGTACTTGTCCTTTTTGTCTTCATCTACTTTGTCGAGATCGAGATCACCTTTTTCAGCGCTCTTAAGCTTTTTGCCGTCATATTCGGTCAGCGCCTGGGTCACCCATTCGTCAATCGGGTCGGTCATCAGCAGGACTTCAACCTCCTTTGATTTGAGCTGTTCGAGCAGCGGGCTGTTGATCAGGGCCGAAAGGTTTTCGCCGGTGAGGTAGTAGATTTCCTTCTGGTCCGGCTGCATGGCCTCGACGTATTCCTGCAGTGACCGCCACTTGCCGTCCGACTTGGTGGTCTTGTATCGCAGGAGGTCGGCAATTTTGGTTTTGTTTTCAAAATCAGTTTGCACGCCAACTTTGAGCACCGCGCCGAATTCTTCCCAGAATTTTTCGTAGGTTTCCTGTTCCAGGCCGTTTAGCAGGTCAAAAAGCTTTTTCACCAGGTTACGTCGAATGTTGCGCACCAGGCGATCCTGCTGAAGAATTTCACGGCTGATGTTGAGGTTGAGATCAGGGGCGTCAACTACGCCTTTGACAAAGCGGAAATATTCCGGCATCAACTCTTTGCAGTCGCCCATGATGAATACGCGTTTGCAGTAAAGATGCACACCGTGCTTGGCTTCCGGGTTGAACAGGTCAAACGGTGCCTGGGAGGGGATGTACAACAGGGCCGTGTATTCGGTGGTGCCTTCCAGCTTGAGATGGAGCTTTTCCAGGGGCGGATTCCAGTCGTGGCTGATATGCTGGTAAAATTCATCGTATTCCTTGTCGGTGACGTCATTTTTATTTTTGGACCAAATGGCCTTCTTGGAGTTTAACGTTTCTTCCTCCACCACTTTGCGGGTGGTTTCCCCGATGGTTTTGCCGTCTGAATCCTTGATTTGTTCCTCCTCGGGGATGGGTATGTCTTTTTCCACCTCCATGACGATCGGATAGGCCACAAAATCGGAATGTTGTTTGACGATGTTGCGGATGGTCCATTCGTCGGTGAAATCCTGCTCGCCTTCTTCCTTTTTTTTGAGCTCCATGGTAATAACCGTGCCCCGGCGGTCTTTTTCGGCCTCGGTGATCGTAAATTCTCCGTCCCCGTGGGATTCCCAGCGGACAGCCGTGTCACTACCCGCAGCCCGGGTCAACAGCGTAACTTTTTCGGCCACGATAAATGAGCTGTAAAACCCGACCCCGAACTGGCCGATCAACTCCGGTGTCATCGTGGCTTCCTTGTTGAGCTGCTCCATGGCTTCAATAAAGCCGTTGGTGCCGCTTTTGGCAATGGTACCGATATTTTCCAGCACCTCATCATAGGTCATGCCGATACCGTTGTCCTCAACCGTCAGGGTATTTTTAATTGCATCCCGTTCGATTTTGATTTTGAATTCCGTATCGTCACCGAGGATACCTTCCTCGGTCTGGGCTTGAAAACGCAGCTTATCGATTGCATCCGAAGCGTTGGATATCAGTTCCCGCAAAAAAATTTCCCTGTTGGAATAAAGTGAGTTGATGATCAGATTCAGCAGCTGTTTGACTTCGGTTTTGAATTCATGGGTTTCGGTTTTGACAGCCATTTTATAGCATACCTCCTGTTTTAGTAATATTTCAATTGAATTTCTTGGGCATATAATGAGTGCGTATTTGGGATTGTCAAGACGGGTAAATCTCTTGTATATTTAGATACATTTGCAAAGATTCTTCTCAAGCCGGGAGACTGGCCGATTCCGAAATGAGGATAAAAAAGCTACCTCGCTGCTGAACAAACTATTTAGATTTATTGTATTAAAGAGAAGTTCATTTTCATAATAGATTCCCAAAATAAAGCTATAGAAATCTTAAGATTAGCCGATAAATCAATTCAGGTGATAAAAATTCGAAATCTATGATGTGACCCGGTAAAACAGTTTAAAATCCCAAAGCATTAATATTTAAAGATTATGGAAAAAGTGGTAGGCGTTTTTCGAGGCCTTAAAACCAATATATATGATTCAACAAGGCTTGCACCAAAGATCGTACGAAAGCCCAAACTATTTCTATATTGGTTGTTCAGTGCTCGATGGGCTCAACTCGTCTTATTACTTGTTGTTTTAGGTTTGCCAAAATTCATCCCCTCAATAGTAGACACACAACTGGAACAACTTTATCCTCCCATAACCGAGAAGAAATATTGGGGCTTAATCAAAAGTGCCAGGCCGGACCCACTTCTTGAAAGCCGCCAGAAAATAGCGAGAATAGTGCTATGGGCAGGTTCTGGCGGTCTTGTTATCTTCCTACTGGTTTTGCACATTCCGCGGGCGATCAGCAATACGACTGCGATGGCGCATAAACGTGAAAGAGAAGCCGACGCCTTAACTGATTCTCAGCCTTCATCAAGTGTGATGCTTTATAATT
>JAFDDW010000432.1 GCA_019310665.1 Deltaproteobacteria bacterium | reverse complement strand
CCCCAAAATCGCCGCCGTTGGCAAACGACCGTCTGCCAATCACACCATGGGCTCAATATCATGGGAAGAAGAACGCACCAACCTGATCCAGACCCTGCGTCGCGTAGCCGGCAATCAATCCGAAGCCGCCCGTATTTTAGGTGTCAGCCGAGTGACCATCTGGAAGCGTATAAAAAAATATGGGATTGATCTCAACGCCGACTTAGGCCGGGTTGTATCAACAGCGCCTGGAGAACCGGCTGCTCAATAGGTTATTTCTCTGAATGTTTATGCGCGCTGGATGGCATTGATCACGGGTTGGTCCAACATCTTGTCAAATTTTACGTGGATTGAATAATCTTCAAACGGAAACGGATAAATCCCCACAATAATGCCGATTTGATCAATTGATATATTGGGTATGCTATTAGAATAGTTAAAGGCGATAGATATTCTACGGCCCAATAATAAGCGTGCGGTTTCCTCTTTTGAAATTCTGATCTCAAATGACAGCCCGCCGACCGAAATATCGGAAAGATGGCCTTTGAAGGTTTTCGCGATCGGCTTTCCAGCCTTATCGAGCAGTTTAAATAGTCCTTTGCCGGAAATTTTGACCCGTTTTAGTGCCCGGCGATCCATTTTTTTTGATTGTAATAATGCTGTCGCATTTTGAAAACCTGCACAAAAATCGAATAATTTTTGTTCAAGAGCTGGAAACTCCTTTTTCCACTTCAGCAGCGCATCTTTTGATAAATATTTCAAATTTACGTTGCTTAAGGAGATTAATGATGTTGTGCATACCGTATTGGAAAAAAAGTTTTCTTGACCTGCAAGCTGGCCGGGACCCAACGTATAGAGCAGGACATCCCCGGCTTTGTCCTGGTAAATCATTTTTAATTGGCCCTGGTTTATGAAATAGAGATTTGTGTTTAATTTTCCCTGCGAAAAAACCGTCTGGTTAACCCCCAGTACCGTATCTTGCAACAAATAGTACAGCTCATTTTTTTCTTCGGCATCAAGCATACCATAAAGTTTGGACCATATCTGCATATGGATCGGATCCAGCGATTGGCTTTTTTCCTCCTCAATAATTTCTGCGGAACTGATGATTTCATCCAATGCCATTGGATCGACTTCCAGCATGCGGTCCCTTAACTGTTCCGCTTTTGTAAAGTTTTTTTCTCTGGCACATTGCACAATCATTTTAAAAAGCAATTTTACAGCGGCGTCTGTATCGCCATTGGCTATATGCTGACTAACCAATTTCTCGGATTCATCATAATTGATCATCTTGAGCACCTCCAGCGTTTATCATCCAACCAGATTTTCAAAAAAATTACATCTATCAAGTACCTAAAATTAAAAAGAAAAAAATGATGGCATGCGATCAATCAATTATATTATCACATAAATACCCAGTCAGCATCAAGAAAACAAATATTTAGTGTTTCAAATTTCAAAAACAGGTCGGCGGGCGGGGAATAAAAAAAATTCTAACACCAGCAGAACTTGCAGGTAATCGGTTAGTGCTTAATGTTGATTTATATTATAAATCAAAAGGTTACATCTATAGAGGAATTTTTCTAAATCAGGAGGTCCCAATGAAATCAAAAAATACAACGATCACAGGTCTCTTAAGAAGAACGGACCAACCTGATCCAGACCCTGCGTCGCGTAGCCGGCAATCAATCCGAAGCCGCCCGTATTTTAGGTGTCAGCCGGGTGACCATCTGGAAGCGTATCAAAAAATATGGGATTGATCTCAACGCCGACTTAGGCCGGGTTGCAGCGACGAAGCCGGCTAACACGTCTGTATGAAAGAAAACCCGGTGGGTAACAAGTTAGAGTTCAGGATAAAGCTTTTGGGCGCACGGCGGGCAGATACTGTGACTGAACTCTGCTTTGGAATTATTCCGAATATAAACGTTTTTTCATTTACGGCTGAATTTTAGAGTCATGGGCTCGGTGGCCTTCGAGTGGTCGGATCCTGAATCATCAAACACGGCCAAAGCAAAACTGTAATTTTTCATAGGATGAAAGACAACGTCGTCTTCATGACCGGTATTCAGCTTACGGTAGAGCATGACCATCCATGCGCCATCTGCGTGTCGGCTGATTGCCTTAACGTCAAAGCGGGAACCGGAAGGTTTGACCGGCAGGCGGAAAGGAATGATATCCCCGGTTCTAAAAATAGAATAATCGGTGATTTTAACAGACTCTTCCAGGAGAAGGAATCCCGGGACCGAAGGTTTTTTCGCAGGGTCTTGCATAAAAAGCGGCCGGCCGCCATCTCCAGTCTGGTTCTTGACGTCCCCACCGGCACCATTATCCTTCCTTCTTCCGGTCTCTCGATACGAACCGGTCGGGTTGCCGGCAACAGTCAACCAGGCGTCATCTGCGTAATTGTACGGCGCCGATCGGGCCGCTTTCCAATGCCACAGGTCACCCTTCTCCGCTGCTGTTTTGGTAGCAAACTTCCAATTCTCCCGGGGCACGTCAGCCGGGCTGTGACAGGTTATGGCACAGCCCCGGGTGGCAAATTTGTTTATACGCGTAATCTCGAATAACAGGGCAATACGGTCCTCGTTTCCTTTGAGATGATGCCATCGTTGACCATCAAACTTCCATGACTGCTTAATGATGCTGCGGGCAGGATCTTTCCATTTGAAAAGAAAAAACAGGCTGTCGTCCGTGTAAAGGGCCCGGGTTGTCACAGTCCCATTGCTTCCGATGGATTTTTCGCGACCCTCTATGAGAAATTGCACGGCCTGGGCTTTCCTCCAAACCGAATCATCTAATCCATCCGGAGGGTCTTTGGTGTAATTGGCAGTCACCACCAGGGTATGCGCTTTGACCAAACCACCCGGTCTTCCGTTAAACGTTTTTCCAGGTTCAGGATCGAATGCATCGGCGTGGCCGGATATCCTCCCTTTTCAAGCAGAGTGCAGAACTGCCGACATTGCTTTCGGTTTTCATCTATTACTAAAATCCTTTACTAAAATCCTTTTTTGCATTCGAGCGTCTTTAGCAAATTTTGTTGAAAAAATTAAGACCCGGCTTCCGATTCCCGGAGAAAACCCATTTTAAAACCCGGTCGCAGAGCACATCGTCCAAATAGGATCAGGAAATGGTTTGATCCCACTTGACGGGGGGCAATTTGAGCGCAGTGAGCATAATGCCTTGCAATTTAATTACCCCCCAAAGCGGGATCGATGGTGCGACGAATCGCAGCCTGTGCAACCACCTCTTAATTCTATGGACGAATAAAGGCTTCGTTAAACAAACCCTCAATCTCGTTCAGTTTGTTGAAAGTTGTTGCTATTTGAACTGTAGTTTTAATGGCTCTGCATTATAGCTATCATGTTCACCGGAATTGTCGAATACAGCCAGACTAAAAGGATATTTTTTTCGGGTGTTAAACTGAATGTCATCGTCATATCCGGTTTTCAGTTTTCTTGACACTACAAGAGTCCATTTCCCGTTCTGCCATACACCCTTGGTTTTTACATCGGCAAAACTGTCTTTCCATTCGGTGTAAAGCATATAACCCGGAAGTTCATCACCTTCCTTGAATATCGAGTTATCCTTTATTTCAACGGCCTGGGCAACAAGCAGCGTACCTGGGATTGAAGCTGATTTCGAGGGGTCCTGCATGTGAGAGGGTTTTGATTTGTCCTTGGTCCGGTTGCTCTTGGCCTTGGTTCCCGAACCGGCATCTCGTTTTCTGCCCTTCTCAGGCTCTTTGGTCGCGTTGAATGCGACATAGCCGTCTTCAGCATAGCCGACCGGATTGGATCGCACAGCTTTCCAGTGCCACATATCGGCTTTTTCTTTTGCCGAGCTGACCGCAAAATACCATTCTTTTTCTTTCTTGGATTCGTTGTGGCAAAGAACAGCGCAGCCTTTAGTGGCAAACTTATCAATCCGGTTTATCTCAAATACGAGCCCCAGCCGGTCTTCATTCGCCTTAATCTTATTCCATTTACCGCCGCTAAATTTCCAGGCGTTCTTCTGCATACTTTTATCTTCATCAGGCCACTCAAAGCGGAAAAATATTTCATCCTTGGTGTAAACCGATTTGGTTTTAAGCTCGATATCCTTGCCTTCAAACTTGCCCGCTCCTGTAAGAACCATCTTGGCTTCTTTCGCCTGATTCCATGTCGAACTTCCGGCATCGCCGGGTGCCGACTTCACCTTTTTTGAGGATAATACCAGATCGCCCTTGGACTTGGCTTGGGCGACAGGGGTCTGTAAAGCTGCAAACGCACCAATCAACGCAATCAGTAAAAAAACCATAGCCACTTTTTTCATTTTTGCCTCCTTCTTTTTCAGGTTAATTTTTAAAAAATTTCGGATTAGTATCTATTTATTGAAATCACATCATGTTTGCGAAGGATTTATCGAACAAAATATTTTCGCCACCAAGACACGAAGTTTAGTGATAATAACTTTTAATTTTTGTGCCTTTGTGGCTATTCTTTCCGGTTTATCCGGGTTGGAAGTTAGGACCGGCCTGACTTTAAAGCTTTTCAGATTAAACCGGTGTCTTACGATAACAGTCCCATTAACGTGAGCCCGATAATTGCCGCCACGGCCAAAAACATCAGAACCATCGCAAACGGTCTTTTACTCGGTCTTTTTTCGGGGCCCTGGTCAAGAAACGGTACCAGGAAAAGAACCAGAATGCCGCCTCCGGGGATGATGGCTGTAGCGATGACTTCGAGTTTTCCAGGGAAAAATTTCAGCAACTCATACAGGGACATGAAATACCACTCGGGTTTGGGAACAAACAGATTGTCGGTGGGATCGGCCGGGTCTCCGAGTCCAACGGGGAAAACCAGCGACAGAATGATGGCCACCAGAATAAAAATCAGCATCATCACAAAAATTTCTTTGAAAAGAAAAGACGGATAAAATATTTCATCCGAATGCTCGATCTCTTCGGTTTTTACCTGCTTGTCCATAGCGATTTACCTGTTTCCTTTATTTAATTACTCCGCCCTGACAAATAGCACATTTAGGGTTGCAAATTGTTCTTTGAAAACTGAAGTAAGTTGTTAGATCGAAGGTCCGGCGGATTAATTATTTTATGCTGCGCAT
>JAFDDW010000431.1 GCA_019310665.1 Deltaproteobacteria bacterium | reverse complement strand
GATACAGCCACTCTGCTGGATCTGTTTTCCCTGGAAACGGGCTCAATCATGGGAAAGCTTTCAGAAATAGAGGCAGCGGGGAACATTCCCCTTTTGAAACAGGCGTTTCTTGAAAAGGCCCGGGGCATCAAATGGCTGGACGCATTTTCGGAAGCAGAGCAGAAAATAGGGGAGCTTCTTGACATAAAGATTACGGACATCCTGGTGCGGGCCTGGAAAAAATATACGCAACTTCAGAAATATTCCAACAAGGAGAAATACCCTGCGGAAGAAAGCATCCTGGTCCCCTTGAGCACTCACGAGATCAAATCCGTACATCATCCCTCCCTTGAGATATTCATTGATGACCACCCCTTAGGAAAGATGGTTTTCGACCTGACGGTCACATTGAAATTAAAGGGAATCATCCTGAAAATTCAGGATGCCAGGATAAAGAAGATCCGCACAGGAGAATGCAGGGGTATGGGTGTATTCAAATTCGGGGAGATCGTGCTCCTGAAGAAAGAAAGCGAAGATATCCCCCTCCCCGGCTCCATATCATTGGGCGATGGTATTGCGCTTTGATGGAAAAAAGGAACTTTGCTCTTCCGATATTGAATACATTTTTCTGCCCTGTTTTCGTATCTGACAATTTATACAGTCTGTAGCCGATTAGAATATTATCAACTCCTTAACAAAATTACCTGACTTTTAACATGCTGAATTCATATCAAATTACCTATTTGTCAGATTAGATATTGACAATATTCTCAATTACCATCCTTTTCGAATGCTTTCTTCTCTTCTCTTCATTCAATCGCAACTATCGTATAAGCCTCTAAAAACATAGTGTTTTAAAAATTTTAATCCAAAATGGTGATTTTGGCACGTTCGATGCAGTGAAAGCTGACTGTATCAATGACCATAATTCAGGGGGTAAATTAGCAAGGAGACCGGAAAAGCGATGAATAACTCTATCGAATTCGATGTAAAACCAGATTGGGATGAAATTGAAAAAGTAAGAAATGAAAGTGCAGATTTTTTGCAGTCCCATGAGCTTTCGGATGATACCATCCATTCGCTATCAATGATAATCAGTGAACTTATCGAAAATGGACTTAAATACGGCGACTTTAAAACGGAGGGCAATAAAGTCGTTGTCATCATCAATGTAGCAACCAATATGATCACCGTAGAGGTTTTAAATCCGGTCGATGAAAGCGCTTATGAGCATTTGTCAAAGTTGGATAAAACCATACAGTGGATACGCGGTTATCAGGATCCTTTTGAAGCATACATTGAAAGGATTAAAGAGGTTTCAAAAAAGCCACTGCATGACATGGAAAGTGGTATTGGACTGGTAAGAATTGCCTATGAAGGAAACGCCCTGCTAGATTTCTTCGTAGCTGAAAATAACATGCTAAATGTATCAGTTGTTTCTAATTTAGAAAAGGGAGATAGGGTATCATCATGAAAAAACCAGAACTATTTACAAATAAATTTTTGACAATCCAGGTAGTTGAGCATGAAAATTCCATCGATGTGAGCTGGAAGGGAAAAAGTGTCGATCGTGAACCCAGCAAATTCATTTCGCCGATTTTGGTCAAGGTACTTGAAATGGCTGGTGACTTGAACAAAAGAATTATAATGGACTTCCAGAGCATGTCATACATGAATTCGTCAACCATTACGCCCATAATCAAAATTCTTGAAAGAGCGAAAAGCGGTATGACAAAAATAACCATATTCTATCAAAAATCCTTGAAATGGCAGGAGCTAAACTTTTCTGCCTTAGAGATATTTAAAACAAAAGATAATCGATTAGAAATAAAAGGGTTATAAAAATGATTGATCGGGAACCAATAAAATTTGCGGCGCATCTCATACAGGGTGAAGAAAAGATATCGATTGAAGCTAAATACGCGTCTAAGTTCTCTCTTTTGATTCGGTTTCTTAACGGACACAAGGCCGATCCGGGATCTGAGTTCAGCAAATTAGTTTTTAGCAAAAATGGCGAGGAAATAAAAATCGGTCCCTGTCAATATATTACTGAACCCAAAAAAAATGGTTACCAGGGGCGCATCGTTTTCAGCCAGGATGTTTATGATCTTAACTCTTTATTCTTCGAAGACAAACTTGAAAAACTGCAGGCAGAATTTTTTAACCTGCCGCTTATCCTGGCACACAAAGATGACATCGAAAAATGTTTCAGGGAGTATACAGCTAATTTAAATTATGACTTGAATGTATATAAAAATCTGTTTGATTGCCTTGACGCAAGATATGCGGATGAACCCGAGGTGATAAAGCAGCACGTCCAGGATGCAATCATTGAGACCGAAGGTCGAAAATTTATGACCTTTCTAGATGAGAAGCTAGAAGAATTTGAAGACATCATTATTAACTACAGTAAAAAAGATCACGAGCGTCACGGGTATTACCTGCGCAAGCAACTATGGACCTTCATCATGTGCTCTCCCTTTATGACCCGCACGAATTTAAAACCGCGAGGATACAGTGGGGACTCGGTAATGATGAAAATGATCTATGATAATAAATATGAAGGAAATTCAACCTTTGGCAAATTAATGCATAAGCATCCGAGTGAGCACCCGGCAGCGCAAGCCGTAAGAAACAGGCGAGATATCATCACCAAAATGCTGAGCAAGGTTAAATCCACCGATATGAAAACAAGTTCTAAAAAAATTAAAGTTTTATCAGTGGCTTGCGGCCCGGCATTCGAAATTCAAGATGTGTTAACTACGGCTGAGGATTGTTCAAGATTTCATTTTACCCTGCTTGATCAAGATGCTACGGCCCTATCCGAAGCTGCCTCCCAGCTAACCCAACTTGAAAAAAAATTAGGCACGAAAATAGAAGTCGAATTTTTAAACGAATCGGTACGGACGATGCTTACAACCCCTAAACTAGACAAGATGTGGGGGCAATTTGATTATATCTATAGTATGGGCCTTTTTGACTATCTCACGACTCCGGTAGCAAAAGCCGTAATTGAAAAACTGTATCAGACGCTGAATATAGGTGGCAAAATGGCTATCGGCAATTTTCACATTTCCAATCCCAGCCGATTCTATATGGAGTACTGGCTTGATTGGGTTCTCTACTATCGGACCGAACATGAATTTATTGATTTGTTAAAAAATGTTCCCTCCGCTGGAACAAAGGTTTTATTCGAAGACACGGGAAGCCAGATGTTTCTGCAGGTAAGAAAATACGATAATTGAGATCAAGTGATAAACTAAATTTAAACGGTTAAATAAACCATGAGCGAGATAATAGAAAACAAATTAAGTGTTGAAGAACAGGCCATTATTGATGCCAAGGATTTTGATCAATTCTTAAATGGCATTATACATGATTGGCTCAAAACGCTCACCTTTTTGGTGATTTCCCTCGTTCCACTTTTTTTTATACTCGATTATTTTATTGTCCCCAAAGATTTATTAAAGCAAGTCGGCCTATACCGATTAATCGCCACCTGTATCGTCATTATCCAGTATGTTATCATTCGTAAGACAAAACCGAGTAGTTTATCCTACCTTCACGGCTATGTCGTATCGATTGTGGTGGGTGGCGTAATTGTGCTGATGACCTGTGATCTAGGAGGTTTTTACTCAAGTTATTATGCGGGCCTTAATCTGGTTATCATCGGCGTGAATCTCCTGCTGCCCTGGAAAGCAAAACATTCTGCCATGAACAGTGCCATTATTATTTTTTTGTATATCTTTGCAAATTTTATTGTAATCAATGACTACCAATCAAACTATTTAATCAATAACCTCTTCTTTTTGTGTGCGACAGCTGTAATAGCCGTAAGTATAAACTATGTTAAACACCTGCTTATCAAAAAAGAATTTTATTTGATGTGTGAGTTGAAAATGGCCAGAGATTCGATTTGGAGTGAAATGGAACTGGCCAAACGAATTCAAACAGCCCTTTTACCCAAAAACCAAAAAATAGAAGGTTACGAAATTGCCGCCACCATGCTTCCGGCCTCGGAAGTTGGCGGCGACTATTATGATATTATCGAAACCCCTAAAGGTGATAAATGGGTTACCATAGGCGATGTATCCGGCCATGGG
>JAFDDW010000430.1 GCA_019310665.1 Deltaproteobacteria bacterium | reverse complement strand
TACCTGGCCCATAATGGCCAAAAGCAGTTTGCGAATTAATCGCGGTAATGTCGAAATGGAGATCACAAATCCCATCGACACCACGGGATACTCCCGGGAAACCAAAGATGAACTGATGGAAAAAGTTAGAACTGCCATTTGCCAGGACTTTAACGGATTGAAGAATGACGAATGACGAATTAAGGAATTCTATCGATTTTAATAAATTGTTTAACGACGGAGAGAAGCGACTTCCATAATTAATCAATATTCCATTATTCCAACACTCCACTATTCCATGGATGCGGAAAAATCTCCGGCCTATATAGGCTGATAAATATTAAAAAATTTAAAGAAAGTCCGAAAAGTTCGAAATATGCCCACACTTAAAATTATTCCGCTTGGCGGACTGGGAGAAATCGGCCTGAATATGATGGTGTTTGAATACGGGAACACCATGTTTGTGGTCGACAGCGGGTTGATGTTTCCTGAGGATTATATGCTCGGGGTAGATTTTGTCATACCGAACATGGAATACCTCCGGCAGAATCAAACAAAGTTGGCCGCCGTTGTTTTAACCCATGGCCATGAAGATCATATCGGCGCGCTGCCTTACCTGATTAGAGACATCCATGTACCGATTTTCGGAACCCCCTTTACCCTGGGACTCGTGCGCCACAAGCTTGAGGAACTGGAACTGATATCGTCGTCTGACCTGCATGGAATTACCCTTGATGAAAATTTGCGTTTGGGTCCCTTTGAGATTGAGTTTATCCGGGTCGGCCACAGTGTCGTCGATGGCGTTGGGATGATAATTCATACACCCTGCGGGACACTGGTGCACACGGGTGATTATAAAATCGGCTATGGCGCCGTCGGGGGCATGACGACGGATTTAAATAAATTTGCCCGCTGTGGTGAAAAGGGGGTCCTCGCCCTTTTGTCGGATTCCACCAATGTGGAAAAAGAAGGTTACACCATTTCCGATAAAGAGATCGGTGAGACGCTGGACAAAATTATTGCCGACAGCCGCGGCCGCGTCATTGTTGCTCTGTTTGCCTCCAATGTTGCCCGAATCCAGCTGATTGTCGATATCGCCAGGGCCAGGGGGAAGAAAATTGTGATCAGCGGCCGCAGTATCGAGGTCAGCGCAAATATAGCCAAGTCCCTCGGACATCTGACGATTCCTGAAAACATGGAAATCGAAATCGAGCAGCTGACTGATTATGCCGATGATGACGTTATCCTGATTACCACCGGGAGCCAGGGTGAGCCGATGTCGGCTCTGGCACGCATGGCTTCGGGTATCCATAAGCTAATTAAGATCAAGGCCCGAGATACGGTCATACTTTCTTCTAAATTCATTCCCGGCAATGAAAAGGCTATCGGTAAGATCATCAACAATCTCTATCGAAAGGGCGCCAACGTTATTTATGAAAAAATCTCCGCTATTCACGTTTCGGGCCATGCGTTCAGAGAAGAACTAAAGCTGATGATCAATCTGACCAAACCGGAGTATTTCATCCCCATTCACGGTGAATACCGCCATTTGATACTGCACTCCAGGCTGGCCAAAGAAGTGGGGGTGGCCGAGAACAAAATCCTGCTGGCGGAAAACGGACAGATCATAGAATTTGATGAAACCGGCGGCAGGCTCAACGGGACTGTCACCACCGGTCGGGTGCTCATCGATGGTAAAGGCATAGGGGATGTTGGGCGCAGTGTGCTCAAAGAGAGGCGAACCCTTTCCGAGGAGGGTATGGTTGCAGTTACCATGGCCTTTGATGAGGAAACCGGCATCATCATGTATGGACCGGAAATTGTTTCCCGCGGGTTTGTTTTTGAAACAGAAACCGGCCATCTGCTTGAAGATGCCCAATGTGTTATCTTAGAGATTGTCGAGGAAGTTCCATTTGATACTCCCCATCGAGTAGATAAAATCCGATCAAAAATCCAGACTGCCTTACGGCAATATTTTTTCTTTACCATTGGACGTCGTCCGGTTATACTGCCGTTTATTATGGAAGTGTGACGGGTTTCGGGTTTCGGGTTGCGGGTTGCGGGTTACGGAAAATGGCATAGGGCAGAGCGCATAGGGCATGGCGCGTTGAATAGGACGATTTGAAACCGGAATATCTGTCTTCTGACTTCTGTTCTCTGTCTTCTGATATTTGGTTGCGGGTCTTTCGATTTTGGATTTGTGATTTGTGATTTCGGATTTTAATAAGGATAACTCCTTATTTTAGCTCTTTGCCTTAAGTCTTGTGTCTTAGGCCTTGAGCCGATTTCAATTAACCTGTGATGCCGCCAATGGCAAAATACTAGTTTACTAATCAAAATTTTCGCAGAAACTATCGTATGCGCAAAGAAATTTTCGGAATCATACTTTTCTTTCTCGTTATCTTTACCCTGATCAGCCTCTTATCATACAGTCCCGCTGACCCCTCCATTAATAATGCCAGGGCCGCAGGGCAGACTCATAATCTGTTCGGTCCCTTCGGGGCGCATGTATCCGGCTTGCTGATCGGACTGTTCGGGTTGGGGGCCTTCTGGATTCCAATTTTACTGCTGTTGGCAAGCATCCATTTTTTTGGAGACCATCCCAGCAAAGCCATGATTTCCACAGTGCTGGGCGGGATTATCCTGGTGGTCATTACCGGCGCGCTTCTGTCCATGCGGCAAAATCATCTTATCCTGTTCGGCAACAAATTTTCAGCCGGCGGGATGGTTGGCATCCCCGTCAAAGCCTTTTTGGTAAAGTATACCAACACCGCCGGCAGTGCGATCATTTTAATTCTTCTTTGGATCATCGGATTCATTCTGGCTACCGGATTTTCCCTGATTGCTTTTGGCAAACGTATCTGGCGCTGGATGAACATTATCAATGACCGCATGACGACGTTTGTTATGAGACGCAGGGAACGCAGGGAAAAAGCAAAAAAGCGTGTCCGGGTTGACAAAGAAACAATTGCCAAACGGGCCAAAAAGATCCAAATCAAGACCCAGGCCGCCAAACCCATCAAGGCTGTTCCTCCCGCCAAACAGGAAGTCTTTGACTTTATGAGGAGCGGAAAGGGATATCAGATACCGCCGTTTAGTTTCCTGAAGGACCCGGATGAACCTCCGGTTTCTTCGGATGAAAAAAATTTGCGCATGCAGTCGCAACTGCTCGAAAAAAAACTTGAAGATTTCGGTGTCAACGGGAAGGTTGTCGCCGTATCGCCCGGTCCGGTGATTACCACCTATGAGTATGCACCCGCGGCCGGGGTGAAAATAAATAAGATTGTTAATCTTTCCGACGATCTTTCACTGGCGCTGAGGGCCATGAGTATTCGGATTGTAGCCCCGATTCCGGGAAAAGCGGTGGTCGGCATCGAGGTGCCGAATGTCAACCGCGAGAAAGTTTGCTTCAAGGAAATCGTGGCTTCCAGTGAATTTGACAAATCCAAGTCGAAGCTGACTATTTGTCTGGGCAAGGATATTGT
>JAFDDW010000013.1 GCA_019310665.1 Deltaproteobacteria bacterium | reverse complement strand
GCTGGCCCATTCATTCGGTGTCGTGATCATGAATGCCGGCTTTCATTCACCTTTTAGCGAGGGTTTTGGCGTCCTGATGCGCTGGTTTGATCCCGAGGAGGTTTTACGGCTGATTGAAAAATATCGTGTCACCCTGTTTATCGGTGTGCCCGTCATGTATCAACTGCTGTTATCCCATCCGGCGGCTGATAAATACGATACCAGTTCCCTGGAACGTTGCACCATTAGTGCTGCGCCGGTTACCGCAGAGCTTCACAGGTCTTTTACCACCAAATTCAATTGTAAGATGTATGAGGCTTATGGGCTGACCGAAGCCTCGCCGACAGTGGCAGTCTGCCGACCGAGCATGCCTCTGAAAAGAGGTTCAACCGGGGTTCCGATACCCGGGGTGACGGTCAAAATCTTTGATCTGGAAGACAACGAATGCCCTCCAGGCGAGCAGGGGGAAATTGTGATCAAGGGCCCCAATGTCATGCTGGGCTATTATAAAAGACCTGAGGAAACCGCCGAAGCATTGCGCGGCGGCTGGCTGCACACCGGTGATGTGGGGTATCTTGACGAGGAGGGCTACCTTTTTATTACCGATCGAATCAAGGATATGATAATCAAGGGAGGGTACAACATCTATCCCAGCGAGATCGAGGGCTACCTGGCAGAACATCCGGCCGTCAGTGAGATTGCGATCATCGGAATTCCGGACGAAAAGTACGGTGAAGAAATTATGGCCTTTATCGTCCGGGTACCCGGCCAGGAACTCGATGAGGACAGTCTGATGGAGTTTGCTAAGTCTAAGATAACGCCATTCAAAGCGCCATCACAGGTGAAATTCGTCGACGGTTTGCCGAAGTCGCTTGTGGGGAAGGTATTAAAGAAAGAACTCAGAAAGATGTTGTAAAATTGGCTTCAAAGCCTCATCTAATGCTCGAATGCGGCGTTGCAAGCCGACAAAAATATACGGCTGTTACTTGACCTCCGATTGCCCCTCCTCGAGGGGCAGAGACATCGCGGAATTGTCTACCACCGGGCGGGTCGTATCCGGCATTGCGCCGTATAAGTAGCGAATCATTGTTTTTTGGGCCAATGGTCGCTCCAGGATAATTCGAATCGTCTGCGGGTCATGCCGAAAAACCTTCGTGAGCGGCACAGATGTATCGCTCGCACGTACTTCCCATCCCGTCATTTCCGAAATCGGGGTAAAATCCGTACCGCCACGATGCTCAATTCTTACCTCTATAGTGCGGGCATCTATTTGTTTTGCTCCGGCGATAGCCGGTCCCCGGTGGTATGTCTCTTCACCCAGGACAAATAATACGGTTTGGGCGACACGGTGTCCCATTTTTATATAGGCCCCGGCAGAGAGGTGCTGACGGCCCCGGTTTTTAAGATCAAGGGTTGTGGCTGCCAGATAGCAGTCGGGAACCGTTTCGGTCACGCGGTATTGGGCGTTGCGAACGGCCTGGTGGGGATCATCTTTGCCGCCGGGGCGTTTGACCATCGCAACGACAAGAAATGGCAGGTGCTCTCGATGAGAGCCGTTTTCGATGTCGACCCTAACCTGTTTAGAAATAAAGCCCTCAAGAGACGTTCGATACTCTTCCTCGGTTACGGTGCCCCGCGCCGCGTCCGCTTCGCCCTGAATTGAGACGACAAATTCTACCGCACCGCCGGCCTTTGACACGCCGGCTACAAAATGGCTGTAGATAGAACCCCGCGCCGTATCTTCCCAGTAACCGGTGCCCCAATCCGCTTCTTTTCCCAATCCCGAACCATTTACAGAAAAATCCAGAAACCCGACCGGGATGCCCAGCCGCTCGATTATCCGGTTGCCGAAGGCGATAGCCCCGTTGCCCTGTCCACCGAGTTTTGACCAGTCGTTACCGTTGAATTTTCGCAATAGCGAATGAGACCTTAAATCGGTGCCGGTGTAAAACCACTCCTTCATGTTGGACTGTCCAAGGCAAGCCACCAGGATGCCGACACCCCATTTATGGGTTCCGTCGGCTGAGGCATGGCGATTTTCGGTGCTGCGCACCTGGAGGTTATACCACCCGCCCTGAGGGACATCCGGGATAACACCCACATAAATTCCGTTTCGCGGAGAGGCGTCAATCACGGTCCAGGTTACAACCTCATCATAGGTACGATCCCTGAGCACCCGGGCCTCTATGCCCCCCGGCTTGCCGGTGTATATTCCGGACACGACGATGTCCGCGCTCCGGCCATTGCGCTGGAATATCCGCCCGTCTTCAAAGTCGGTCATTGCGATGGAGACCGTCTTTGTAACCGACGGTTTTTCATCCCCTTCTTTGTCCGGTGCCATGAAGGAATGGTCAGCAACGATTTTCGGTAGAGAGTTGTCCGTTACAGATCCGGCGTGCAGGTCCGCGGAATCATTTTGCGGATCCCCCTCTAAATCAGAAGAATGGCTTTCGTCAGAACGTTGATCATCTTCCGGGATGAATTGCCCGGAACCATTGTCATTGACGGCCATTTCCGAGTCCGTAATGAAAGTCATGGTTTGTGTTTCCGAATAGGAGAGTTCCGGCCCTGAATCTGATTCTGTCTCTGAATTCAGCAGGGGAATTTCTTCCTCCAAGTCGGTCTCTGCAACCATGAGCCATTCCGGATGCTGTTCTTCGACATCGGGATTATCGGAAAACTCGAATATTTCAGCTGAACGCAGATTGAAAACACCCGGTTGGTTACCCGGCTGAATCTGAATAGATTGTGGGTTTTGAAAAGGCAGCGGCAGATAGACTTCGGTAATCCCCTTCTTGAGAAATTTCGAAGTATTATAGGGATCAACGGTCATATACGTAATGGTCATTATGTCTGTGTGTGGGGCCTCGATCGACAATTTCAGCAATCTAAAGATGTTTTCATCCGAGGCGGGCAGGGATTTAAGCTCAAAAACCGATGGATTACCCACCGATTTTATTTCCAAACCCGATACGGCCAGGCCCAGGGAAATGTCTGACACCGCTTCAGCAGCTTGAAGGTCGAAGGGATACCTGGTGGCGATTCGCACTTCGTTGTCAAACATCGAAAGGAGGCTGTCGATATCAATATCCAATGAGTCCAGTTCGGATTCTGCCTTTTCCAGAAAAATAAACTCATACTTACGCAAGTCCTCACCGTGGTGTCTTGACGGCACGCGGTCGGCTCGGATCACGTCAATCCGGTTGAACATTTGCTGCAAATAGGGCCGCAGCTTTTGCATGAAATTATCGCCATAAACAATTCCAAACGGATGACGGGGTCGCCCGGTGCCCGCATAATGCCTGACAGGCTTCTCCCCGGTTGGAGATTTGAATCCCATTAGTTGACGGTTGAGATCACCGGGGTCGACGGTCGCAATGGGCGTGTAATCCAATACCACTTCTTGCCGGGGGTCCTCAAGTATCTGTCGCTGAATGGCTTCGGCGGCAACCATGGCACCCAATCCGTTCCAATAGGCGCCGGCTTTGTCGTAGAGCAGCGCATGGCTTGATTTGGCATCCCTCAGCAATTGGTCAAGCCTCACAAAATTTTTCCTCGGTAAAGCGGCAATGGATTCAAGGAGTAGATCGTAGCGGCTGCGATTGCACGCCTTGCGCTGTGGTACATACCCCACAAACTCGGGGTAAATGGTGGATTTGTTCGGCGCCACCATGAAGAAAAACCGACGTCCCGAGGCTTCTATAATCTTTTCAAGGGCGTAAAGCTTCAGAGCGATCTGTTGTGCATCGGCCTTGTTGCCGCAGGCCTCTTTGCGAACGTCTTCAATTGACCGGCGACTGTAAAGCCATCCCTCATTGCCGATGTGGACCTCCGGAACATCCGTCATGCGGAAGATGCGGAAGTCCACCCATCGTTTCGCGAAAACGAGAGGACTTCGCAGGGCAAAACTGTCATTATAATATTGGTCGAAAGCCTTATAGTACTGGTTGTCGACAAGCGCCCGGGTATACATTCGTGGGGGGGGTAGCCCGATACGATTTACCGGAGTGCTGAATTCCGGGTCGAACATCCATATCACGGCCGGTATTAACAGAAGACCGACAAATATGAGCGATAGAATCTTTTTCATCACACCTTTAAAACCGATAGTAAATAAAGGGACTGCTGACACCGCCTGCAATCAAAGCGACACAATACGGGAGCAGCAGCAAGATCATCAGGGCACCTGCAGTCAGCGCGGTGCGATCTTTTTTATAGGTTAAAAATTTTATTCCCGAAAAATTACCGGGCAGGAAGAACACCGTCAGGGCGGTCATCAGAAATAGAATATTGCGATAGTTCAACGCCCGACTCAATTCGTAAGAGAGCGTCGAATCTGAGGCCGTAAACATCGTTCCCAAAAACCCCATTGCCTGAGAGATGTCTTCAGAGCGGAAGATCACCCAACCCACTGTAACGATAAACAGCGTTACGACGCGGCGTACAGCTCTATATTTTTCAAGGGGAATGCTACGTGCACCGGTGACGCGTTCCAGAATCAGGAACACCGCATGGTAAATTCCCCAAATGAGAAACGTCCAGTTGGCCCCATGCCAGAATCCGCACAGGATGCAGACCACCGCCATGTTAAAGCAGGTTCTTAGAATCCCCCGCCGGTTGCCGCCCAGAGGGATATAGAGATAGTCCCTGAACCACTGACTCAGGGTTATATGCCAGCGACGCCAGAAATCCGTAACACTTACGGAGGAGTAAGGACGGTTGAAATTTTCCGTAGTTTTAAAACCAAACAGCAGGCCCAGGCCGATGGCCATGTCGGAATAGGCCGAAAAATCGAAATAAATTTGGAGGGTGTAGGCAATCGCACCGAGCCAGGCAACTTTGGTATCGAGCAGCTCCAAATCAAGGTTAAAAATAACGTCGGCGATCTGGCCGCAGGAATTGGCGATCATCACTTTTTTGGCCAGGCCCCAGCAGAAGCGCAGGATACCCATATAGAAATTGTTCCACGATTCCCTGCGATCCTTAAGTTGACTGCGAATATAACTGTAGCGAACAATCGGCCCGGCGATTAACTGCGGAAACATGGCAATGTAAAGGGCAAAGTCGACAATGTTTTCCATCGCAGGACTTTCTCCCCGGTATACGTCGATGATATAGCTGAGTTTTTTAAAAGTAAAAAACGAAATTCCGATCGGAAATATTACTTCCTTCCAATCAATGGGAAAATATTGGAAAAATACCAGGGCGCTGTTGAACTCGGCTACAAAAAAATTAGCGTATTTAAAATAGGCCAGAAGCCCCAGGTTAAAAATCACCGAAAGACACAACCACAACTTTTTATGCCGGGCGTCGCGATCGATCAGAAGTCCGAGCAGGTAATCCGCGAAAGTGGACATTATGAGGATCAGAAGAAAACCGGCGGCACCGTAAAGGTAAAAAAGGTAACTGAAAAAAAGAAGCGTAGCGTTGCGCAGCCTTGTGGGAACCAGCAATCGCTGTGCATAATAACAAATGATTACCGCCGGGAGAAAGCTGAAAAGAAAAAAGGTGCTTGAAAATACCATTTAAATTAATACCTGGCCAATTCCGGAGCTATCAAGGCATTGTTAGCCTGAATATAAGTCTAAAACCCATTCAGTTACCAATATCATATCTCAATTGGATTCGTTTTACAAAAATTGCTTGTTAAAGTCCGGGAGATTTTTCAGTGTGGGACTGATAGACATAAGAGTTTAAATTTCAAACCCTTATCAAGTCGGGTGCCTAGAGATCGATAAGATCTATTAACAAGTTAGTTCGCTTCGCTCACAATTGGAATAATGGAATGATGGAAATTGTAGAAATTCCGATACATCTACCGGGGCTGGTTCAGGGCGAAAACATGTTCCTGGCCCTTCCTTCCTTTGATAGGGATACTTCCCAGATCCTTTATCGAAAGCTGGTTTTGGACCAGTTCGGCTGTTTGTGAGCAGATAACAATTTTTTCTGAGAGTTCCTTGTTTGCAAGACCGGATAAACGGAAAGCCAAATTTGTACAGTCACCGACTAGAGCCAAATCGGCTGCGCGTGAACCATAGTGGGACAAGGTCACCTTGCCGGTTGTAATACCCCATCCCATCTGCAAACTATCAACCGCAATATTTTTTCGGGCTAATTTGGTCCGTATTGCTTCCGTAGTCCGGGTTTGTTCGATGGCAGCCTGACAGGCCAGAACGGCCTGCGCGGCTACCGGTTCAACATCATGATCCCAGAAGGCGTAAACGGCATCGCCGGCATAATCTTTGATGGTTCCCTTGAATTTGGTAATGATAGTGCTGAATGTGTCGAATATTTCTTTCATCAGGGCATAGACATCTGATGAAGCATTTGCCTGTGAAAATGTAGTAAATTCCCTGACATCAGCGACAAGATTGGTAACCACGACCTCGGCCGGGGTCACCATCGTGTACTGAGTGAATACCGGCCTGTCTTTAACCGTGGTAAAATCGTCAGGGAAATACACCTGACAGGAGAAGTCCCCCAACCTGATGGTATCCCCATCCACAAGGTTACCGGATGAACCGGCGGCCATTCGTGTTCCATTTATCCAGGTACCATTTTTACTCATATCGGTAATTTGAATGTTTTTTAACCCGCGGCTAATTACGGCATGATCTCTGGATACCTTTTCATGGTGCACCAGAATCCTTTTTTGAGGGTCTACCCCCTTGCAGCTTCGTCCGATAAAAACCTTGTCAACAATTTCTAACCTTTGAGTTTGGGTGTCCTTATCAACCCATTCCAAATACGGATTTGCCATGATTTCGCCTTCGATTTTCAGCTTCCAAACACCTGACACAGGATGAGAGGAAATTTGCATCGACCTGTTTGTGGACAAAATATATGCTTGAGATAGCTTCTAATAAACGGCAGCCAACACGACGGTAATATTATCCTTCCCGCCGGCCAATTTGGCCGTCTCAATCAGTTCTTCAACCTTGCGGTGGATATCGATTCCGGAACGCAAAATATCGCGAATTTGATCATCCGGAACCATGTCGGTTAAACCGTCCGAACACAGGAGAAACAAATCCTCCGGGCAGGCTTTACCTTTCAATAGATCAAGTTCAGGCTCTTTTGTCAGACCAAGGGAACGGAAGATGACATTGCGCAACGGATGCTGTTTTATCTTGTCCCGGGTTATTAACCCCGCTTCCAGCTGCTGCTGGACTAAGGTGTGGTCCTGGGTGAGCTGTTCGAACTGCCCGTTTCTTAAACAATACGTGCGGCTGTCTCCAATATGACCGATAATAAAGCCCTCATCTGAGAATGCCAGAAGCTCTGCCGTGCAACCCATTCCTTTGTGATCCGGATTCTGAGTTACATGCTTCAGAATGTTATCGTTTGCCAGGCGGAAGGCTTTTTGAATGCGATGCTTAATTTCTTTGCCGGATCGATCGGAATTGCCGGTAAACGTTTCTATTGTGCTTTCAGTAAAAATTTTACTGGCAAGCTCGCCTGCCGCGGCACCCCCTACACCGTCTGCGGCCAGACAGAAATGCTGATCGGGACTTATGAAGAATGCATCCTCGTTGTTTTTACGTTTAAGTCCGACATCGGTTTTGCCGGCAAATTTTCTGCGGGGCATATCGCACTCCTCCAGTATCAGTTTAGGTTTGTTCTGGGGAGTTGCCGTTTTTCTTGAAACGCTTGCTCATGAAATCTGCGAGGTCAGCAGTGTCAAAAGTAAATTTAAGCTCTTTTTTACATGCCAACAGATCATTGTATAAAGCAGAAACATCCTGATAGCGACTATCTTTATCCTTTTCCAGGCATTTCATCACAATGCGGTTTACTTCTTCCGGAAGATCGGGCATGGATTTTATCAAAGGATCAATATCTTTTTTTGGAATCGTCCGGATAGCCTCAATATCGCTGCTAAACTTGTACACTCTCTTGCCGGTAAGTGTTTCATAAAAGACAAGTCCCAGCGCGTAAATATCCGCTCGCTGATCAATTGATTCACCCAATGCCTGTTCGGGTGATAAATAGGCCAATTTGCCTTTGATAACGCCGGCCTGGGTGAAGCTCGGCTCGGATCTGGCCTTGGAAATTCCAAAATCGCTGATCTTCACCTCACCTTGATAAGAAATCAGCATATTTTGCGGACTGATATCCCGATGAACAATATTAAATGCTTTTCCTTTTTCATCCCGCTTCGTATGAGAATAATCCAGGCCCTTGCAGATTTGTAATATAATGAAAACGGTCTGCTCAACAGTGAGGCCCTGATTCATGGCTGAAAGGAGTTCTTCCAGATTCTTTCCGTCGATGTATTCCATTGCAATAAAATAAGCGTTTTCAATTTTTCCGTAGTCAAAAATTTGAACGATATTCGGATGTTGCAGCAAGGCCGCCAGGCGGGCTTCACGGGTGAACATTTTGATAAAATCCTTGTTTCCTGCCAGGTGCGGTAGAATTCGTTTTACCGCCACTTTTCTTCGGAAACCGTCCCGGCGAACGTAATCTGCAAGAAACAGTTCCGCCATACCTCCCCGGGCAACTTTTTGTTGCAAAAGATACGGACCGATCCGCTGCATGCTTTTTACATCCTGGCTAATTTTAAGGGCTTTCGCTTTTGCCCTGTGGTCCAGCCAGACTAAAGCGACACTCAACAAAATGATCGACAGGATGACTCCGGACAGATAAAAGAATCGCGCTTGATTAAGGCCTTGATTAAGATTCGCGGCCGATAGCGCCACACAAACCCTTCCAATCTCTACATCTGAAAAAATAATATTTTTAAAAAATCCGATTACGTCCGTTTTATCTGGTGAAAATCCTGTTTTTATCGAAATGCCGTCGATCGTATGGATAGATTTTTCATTTTGCAACGGCGCATAGGTTTGATTCATCAAGTCCGTGTCTGTGTGAGCCAGGATGTTATTTTTGTGATCCATTATCACCGCAAACTTCAGGTCTTTCACACCCTGTAATTTTCTGACTGCAATATTGAGGGACAAAATATCTTTTTCTAAAACGTAAGGAGCGCTTTTGGTTGCCAGATTTTGAGCCTCTGAAAGCCCTTGCTGATATAAAGCGTCATTCATCCGTGCTAGGGCGAAGTGATTAACAAAATAGCCGGCGATATTGGCCGCGAGCCAAATCGCCAGACAAATGACAATTGCTCTTCGGTTGCGGTCAATGAAACCTATTTTCGTGATGCTCTTCATGTTTCTGGAAAATTTTGTAAAAACGCTTGTTGAAACTTCCCTTACTTTTACCACTGTCATCGTGGCAATATCACTGACAAGCATGGAACCCCTCCTTTTCTGTCCCTAATCAGGTGTCAGGCGGCCAGGGTTTTAATAATTTCGGTGCAGCGCTGTATGATCTGGCGTCGCATCCAGGAAAGATCTTCTTTTTTTGCAAGATCCTCTATATTGATTCTTTTGCCGTGGGCGACATTAGCGGCGTTCGGCCCATCTTGCGAGTTCCCGGGTGTCAAAAATCGGTCAAGATTTGAATGCTGGAATACCTTGTCGGAAAGCGGCTTGTGCGTCCCGCACAAAGGGCAGGTAATAAGTGAACCTTTCAAATCCGGGTCTATTGCGGAATTCGATCGATTAAAATTTACGGCTTTCATCACAGACGCACCGATCGATCGGTAACGAAAAACCAGGATTAATACCAATAAAGCCAGACAGCTCGAAACCGCAATGATTAAAAATAGACTTCTGGTCCGAAACGTTTCGCTGGTTGACAGCCCTATAAAAATTTCCCCAATTTTGGTACCGGCGTAAGTTATGTCTGCGGCAAAGTTAAGGAATTTTGCATGGCTTGCAACTCCGCCTTCCCAAATAGATACCTTTTCGACGGAATGGTCCGCTTCTGTCATGTCCGGCAAAAGATGTCCGGTTCCGGTGAAGGCAACAACTTTATTGCGATGATCAACGACCGACGCATAAATGACATCCTTTTTGCTGGCGGCATCGGTCAGCAGGCTGTGAATCGTCCGATCATTTTTTTCTAAAAGAGGCAGGCTGATAAGCTCAGAAAACTCGTTCGTTATTGCAATTCCGGATGCTTTTAACTTGTCTTTGTGGCGATCTGACCGGAAAGTAATAATTGCGTAACCAGTGAGCATTGCTAACCACCAGATCACAATGCCATAGATGACATAGCGGGTGTTTAAACGGAAGCCCAATATCTGGATTGAATCCATTCGGAAGTTATCCCCATCAGGGTTAGAGTTACAGTTCTGCTGTACTGGCCGTTTTAAATCGGTGCCGGTGGATCTATCTGAAAAAGCAAGCTTTATTTATCAATCCTTTTAAAATATTATGGTAGAAAAACAATGTCAAGTAAATTACCGGACGGAAATCCCCACAATTTGACCGTTTAACACCTGTCTGTCGATCCGACGGTCTTTTTTTAGGATTGAGACCATGATATCATATTTAAATTGACAAGAAGGGTCTGATCAGATTAATGATTACAGGTTGAATGCTTTGCGGACGAGCGCTCCGGTGGGGTTTTCAGAGTAACAATTGTCAGGGTCGGTATTTCAGCTAACTGCTAAATAAGAAAATTAATTTTCTATCCATCAGGTGTAAATCAGCAAAAGCATTTAAATACGTGCTGTTTGGCAAATCTTTTTCCATTTGCTGCTTAGGTCTCCGAGGGTTGACATGTTCTCTTTTGGTTTGGCTAAAACTCAGGCAGAACGGCGGTCCGAAATCATTAAACTTCTATTTTTATGTATAATTTTGGGGATAAGTTCGCTTGCTTCTTACTCCTGTGCACCCACAGGAGCGGTGGGTCCGTCTCCGGAGAATAACCTTTTTCGTTCCGAAGACTATATCGTCTATATGCTTCAAAACAACGAAACGCCCGCTGAACTGGCGGAAGCATTTTTAGGGGGTGGGGAAAAATCATGGGTGATTGAAGAAGCCAATGCAGGGGTTCGCTTCGGCACCGGCAACGCGATTGTGATTCCACTGAAAGACAGAAACAAAGGAGGGTTAAGTGCTGCTGGATTTCAGAGCATACCGATTCTAACCTATCACCGTTTTGCCGAAAATTGCAGCTCCCCCTTGTGCATGCCGAAAAGCACATTTGAACTTCAAATGAGATACCTGAAGGAAAATGGCTATCACGTGATTACAGCCAAAGAGCTGCTTGCCTTTCTTGAATATCGTCAGGGGCTTCCGCAAAAATCTGTCCTCATCACCATGGATGACGGATATCGTTCCGTCTATAATATTGCCTATCCGATTCTCAAAGAATACGGGTTTACCGCAACATTGTTCATCTATACCAGTTTTGTCGGTGTATCCAAAATGGCCATTACCTGGAACCAGCTTAAAGAAATGCAGTCGGAAGGTTTTACGATCGGTTCGCACACGATTTATCATAGTGATCTTACTCAGCCCAAAGAGGGGGAAGCCGAGCCGGAATTTATGGCCCGGATTAAGAAGGAACTCTATGGTTCCAAAAAAATCATTGATCAAAAATTGGGACAGGATACCTATATAATAGCCTACCCATTTGGCTATTATGACCAAATATCAATTCAGATGGCCAAGAAGGCGGGCTACAAAATGGCAATGTCCGTTAAAAGAGGAGGCAACCCCTTTTTCGCGAATCCGCTGGTGTTGAGAAGGGATCAGATACTGGAAAGAGATATGCAATCTTTCATTTCCAGGCTGAGAACGTTTAATCATATTTCACTAAAGTGAGACAGTCATGAAAAATAAAGCAGGAATCATCGGAATCGTCCTATTGTTGGCTCTGGCAGTCGGCTGCGCGGGAATCGGTAAAAAATCTTCGGCGCAGCTTGCCGAAGAATATACGGCCAAAGCACAGAATTACGAGGCACAGGGTAGTCTGGTTGAGGCTTTAGAGCAGTATAAACTGGTACTCACAGTGGACTCCGAAAATCAACTGGCCAAAGAAAAAAGCACGGCCATCGAACAGGAGCTCCACAAAAAGGCTGAGGAGCACTATCAGATCGGCCTTAAATTTTACAACCGGGGCCAATACCGTGAGGCGCGAAAAGAATTTTTAACAGCGTTGAGATATAATCCGGAACACCCGGAAGCTAAAGACAAACTGACGGCTGCCAAAAAAGATATAGAGCAGGTCACAAGGTACATCGTGCACACCCTCCAAACGGACGAAACTATTTCTACATTGGCCGAAAAATATTACGGGGATTACCGTAAATTTCATCTGATTGCCGAGTACAATGAACTGGAGGATGCCACCAAGGTCACCGTCGGTCAGGAGATTAAGATTCCCGTTATCGAAGGAATGCCGATTATTGCAGATCGGGCGGCCATTCAAACCGATACCGGTGAATCGCCTGAATCAATGCCCGGAGAGATTATAACTGTCAAACGTTATATCACCCATACCGTTCAACCCGAGGAGACGCTCTCAAAACTGGCGCAAATGTACTACGGCGACTTAAAAAAATATGATGTCATCGTTATGTTCAACAACCTGGAAGATGGCGCACCCGTGCGGGTCGGGCAGGAACTTAAAATCCCCGAAGTTGAAGGACTTCCATTTTTAGCAGAGGGCCAGGCAGAAGAAGCCAAAGCGGCCGGCATACCCCCTAAAAGGCCGATGGCCGCAGAAGAACCTGAGAAGCCCAAAAAAGAAACGGTTGTTAAAAAGCCAATAACGATTGAAGACCCGATAGTGAACTATCGTGAGCTGGGCATTGAACTTTATAAAAATAAGGAATATGGCGACGCGATTGCCGAATTCAATAAGGTTTTAAACGTTCGTCCCAATGATTCATTGACCCGCGAATATCTTGCTAAGAGTCATTTTCAGCAAGGATTGGTTTTTTTTGGTAAAGAGGATTACCTGGGCGCCAGAGATGAATTTGAAGCCTCTTTGAAATACGATAAGAAGTGTGGCAAATGTGATGAGAATATCCGTAAATCCGAAGATACATTTAAAGAGGTTCACTACAATAAGGGTCTGGCTTATTTTGGAGAGCAAAGATTAACCGATGCGATTAAGGAATGGGAGTCGGTCTATGAGCTCGACCCGAATTACAAGGATGTCAACAAGAACCTTACCAAAGCCAAAAATCTTAACGAACGTCTGGAGAGCATCAAGCGAAGCAAGGCCAAGGAAAATAAACAGTAGAGAATTAGAAATTTTTAGATGGTTTTATTCCACTTCGAAAAACCATCAGCTTACTTCACGTAAGCTTCAGCCGATTGTTATTTTCCCTGACATATTAGAATAAAATTCTATAATATTACTTATATTACAAACTTCCCCTATGGTTTCGACCTAGGGTGCGGGGCCACCTCGGTGGCCCCTGCTTATATGAATTGTAATAATTATGAGAACTTACATCTCCAAAAGATAATTCTTAAATTATTTACAATGAATTATTAAAAAGATAATTCTTAAATTATTTACAATGAATTATTAGCACTATTTTACCCGCAAGACCTTTTTGTCTATCTTGCCCACGGCCGTTAGCGGCATTTCTTCTATAATTTCAATTATTTTTGGGGCTTCATAGGGAGCGACTTTTTCCTTGGCAAAGGCTTTAATGTCTTCCTTCAAAGCCTCCTCGTTGCCGTCAAAGCTGAATGCCGGATCAAGCTGAACGTAGGCTTTGACAATTTCAGATCCCGGTCGCTCGGGATTATCTTCGCCGATGAGCGCCAGTATGCCGATGGCCGGATGTTTGGAGAGCGCATCCTCCACTTTGCTGGAAAAGACTTTGAAGCCGCCCACAATAATCATGTCTTTGGTACGGTCGACGATGGTCAGGTAACCCTCTTCATCCATAATAGCGACATCGCCGGTGCGCATGTAACCATCCTCATTAATGGCATGGGCGGTTTCTTCCGGCTTGTTGTAGTATCCCTTCATAACCAGCGGTCCTTTGATGCAGATTTCACCGGGCTCTCCAACGGGAACTTCTTCACCGGTACCGGGGTCAGCCAGTTTGCACTCTACATTTAAAATCGGCATTCCCACGGTACCCAGCTTTTTCTTTCCTTTGGACGGGTTCATGGTGGACACCGGCGAGGTTTCGGTCATACCGTAAAGTTCCAGGAGTTTGCCCTCCCCGATGATGCTTTCCAGGTCCGCCTGGGATTCTTTGGGAAAAGGGGCGGCGGCTGAAATGCAGGTTCCCAGAGTTGAATGATCCAGCTCTTTGAATTTCGGATCGGCCATCAGCATCTGATACAGGGAAGGAACATTGACCAAATTGGTGGGTTTGTATTTTTCCATTTCCTTGCAGATGTGTTCTGTATCGCGGGGATTGGGGATGAGCACCTGGGTCCAGCCGGTGAAAATAGCGCTTTCGACGACCGTCAAACCCGCTATATGAAACATGGGAAA
>JAFDDW010000429.1 GCA_019310665.1 Deltaproteobacteria bacterium | reverse complement strand
CGGAGCTGATGCCGCTGACCGTCTTTGAAAGCGATATTATCGGGAATCTCACCTTTGCCAACCGCAAGGCATTCGATAACTTTGGTTACTCCCAGGAGGATTTCGATCGCGGGGTCAACAGTTTAGACATGCTGGTACCGGAAGATCGCCAGCAGGCGGCCGAAAATATTGCCAAAATCATGGCGGCTATATTGATGTTCAGTCTCAAAAGGAGCAGGGCTCTCAATTCAGCATTTTCCTGCCGGCAACTGACAAAAAAGTCCTGGAAATTGCAGAACCTGCTCCCGAAATCATGCAAGGAAGCGGCACCATTCTCATTGTCGACGATGAAAAAATGGTGCTCGATGTGGGTGCCAGGGTACTAAAAAAGCTTGGTTACACCGTACAGGAATCAAATAATGGCCGCAATGCCGTGGCGTTGTATAAAAAACTCCAGGACAAAATCAACCTGGTCGTTCTGGATATTGTGATGCCGGATATGGGTGGCGGCGAAGTGTATGACAGGCTAAAAGAGATCAATCCAAAAGTAAAAGTCCTGCTGTCCAGTGGATACAGCATCGATGATCAGGCCAGAGAGATAATGGAACGCGGCTGTGACGGATTTATCCAAAAGCCTTTCAGCATGAAAGCGATGTCCGATAAACTATCCGAGATTCTGTCAAAAAGGGGGGGCTAATTGAGCGGGAGGCTCAACTAGACTTTATTAGTTATTGGTTATTTGTTATCAGAAATGATACAGGTGCCAGAGCTTAAAAGATTTGACAACTTCCAAATTATCGACTTTGTTTCCTGAACCGTAATTCATGTCCGATCCAAACTATACGGATAGCATTCCACTGAAGCTGTTGCCTTAGAAAGAATAACTTCCTACCCGAGGGGGGCAGAAAAATGAAGCAGGAAACCAAAATCCACTACGGTTGGGTCGTCATCTTCATGGGACTTTTGACCACTATTGCCGCCCATGGGTTTGGCCGCATGTCCTACACCATTATCCTGCCGGCCATGAAGGACGGACTCCAGTTTAACTACACCCAGCTGGGCCTGTTGGGCACCGGAAATTTCATCGGCTATTTGACCATGGCCATCATCGGGGGATTTCTGGCCGCTCGTTTCGGAACGCGCATTGTCATCACCCTGGCCCTGGTCCTGATGGGGGTGACCATGATGTTAACCGGCCTGGCGCAATCATTTGGTTTTGCATTTGCCATGCGCCTTCTCACCGGACTGGGTAACGGCGCCGCTTATGTACCGGCCATGGCCCTGGGTTCGGCCTGGTTTGCAATGCAAAAGCGAGGATTTGCCACCGGTATCGTCTCCGCCGGCATCGGGGCCGGCACCCTGATTTCGGGTCTGGTGGTGCCGCCCATATTGGCCGCATTCGGTCAAAACGGTTGGCGGTTTTCCTGGTATATTCTGGGAGGCGCCGTGCTGGCAATTTCCGGGATCGTTTACGGGTTTGTGCGCAGCCGCCCGGATCAAATGGGATTACGGCCGGTGGGCGCCGAAGAAATGGAAACTGCTCCGGCGGCTTCTTCGGAAACAAAAAAGGTGTCTGCCCTCCAATGGACCGGTGTTATTAAAATGGGTTCGGTGTGGTACCTGGGTGTAGTCTATTTTTTCTACGGTTTGTCCTATATTATTTACATGGTGTTCTTTGCGGCCTATCTGGTTGAGGAAATGGGTTTTACCCAGGAAGCGGCCGGGGGGGTGTGGGCCCTGGTGGGCGGATTGAGCATTTTTTGCGGCGTGATCTGGGGCGGCATCTCCGACCGCCTGGGAAGAAGCAAGGGCGCCGCATTAGCCTATCTGGTCCTCGGGCTATCCTACATCATTTATGCCCTGATTAAAGTAAAACTTGGTATTTATCTGTCTGCGGTCATGTTCGGCCTGACGGCCTGGAGTATTCCGACCATTATGGCGGCTGCGGCCGGTGATTTTGTAGGGCCGCGCCTGGCACCCGCCGGGCTGGGATTTATCACCCTGTTTTTCGGCATCGGCCAGGCCCTGGGGCCGGCGTTGGGGGGATATCTGGCGGACATCACCCAATCTTTTACTATGCCGTTTCTGACGGCCGGCGGGATATCGCTGGTCGGAATGATTTTTTCTCTGTTTCTTAAAAAACCAGGTTAACTCACATGCATTAAAATTTTCAAGTTCCTCACAAAATAAAAGGAGACAAAAATGCAAGTCATCAAAATGAATGCTGTCGCTAAGGAAAAATTTGAAAGTCCACTTTTCACCGGGCCGGAGGTCAGCCGGCAGGTGCTGCTGCCGGACAGCCAAGAGTTCAACGTCAACATTGTCAACTTCGGCCAGGGCGTTCGTAACAAATTTCACGCCCACGACAGCGAGCAGGTTCTCATCGTCACCGCCGGCAAAGGCTACATCGCCACAGAAACAGAGAAAAAAGAAATCACGGTCGGAGATGTGGTGTTGATCCCCTCCGGCGAGAAGCACTGGCACGGCGCGGCCGAAGACTCAGAATTTTCACACATCTACCTGTCGCGACGGGGAAGTGAATTGACTCAACTGGAAGACTAGAAGTGATTTCAATAAATAGGATTTTGGTTGAAGGGAGGGAGCCATGTTTTACCAGTCATTAATGAACGAAGAGGAAAAGGCGCTTCAGCAGGAAGTTAGAAAATTTGTGCGCGATGAGGTTTCCCATGATTTTATCCGGGCCCTGGATCGCGACGAAATCCAGTATCCCCGGGAATATGTCGAGAACCTGGCCGCGCACAACCTGTTAGGCCTGCGGTTTGATCCCAAATGGGGAGGACGTGGCCTGCCGTGGACCTCTGAAGTCATCGCCGAAGAAGAAATCGGCGTTCTGGGCAACACCCTGGGCTGCGCCTTTGTTATGCCTTCCATCGTCGGCGAAGCCCTGCACGTGTTCGGGAGCGACGAACAAAAAGAACGTTTCTTAAAACCCATCTTGCAGGGCAAGATGATCAGCGCCGAAGCCCTTACCGAACCCCGGGGTGGATCGGACTTTTTCGGGGCCACCAGCCGGGCGGAGGACAAAGGAGACCATTTTGTAGTCAACGGCCAGAAACGCTTTGTGGTGGGGGCTACCGAGGCCGATGTGTTTCTGGTATATTGCCGCACCAACTTTGATGACAACTCGCATAAATATCAGCGCATCAGTGCCATCATGGTTGAACGCGGGCCGGGCGTGGAAGCCGAATACCAGTATGGGCTGCTGGGTACCCGGGGCGGCGGTACCGGGCGCCTGGTATTCAGAAACGTAAAAGTCCCCAAAGAAAACCTGATCGGTGAGCTGCACGGCGGAGCCCTGGTATTTCAGCAAATGATGATCCCCGAACGCCTGACATCGGCCGCCGCCTGTTTGGGAGTGCGGGCGGCCATAGAAGTGGCGGTTAAATACAGTGAGAAACGTCATGCCTTCGGCCGGGCGATCCGGCGCTTTCAGGCAGTCCAATTCATGGTGGCCGATGCCATCACCCAA
>JAFDDW010000428.1 GCA_019310665.1 Deltaproteobacteria bacterium | reverse complement strand
AACGTTAATTCTTAATTCCAGTGTTTTGGTCATTGAATATTGTGATTTGAGATTTATTTGATATTTGGTGCTTGTTATTTGTAATTTTAACGTTTTGGTGCTTGTGTTTTGGGATTTAAACTGTTTGGTGCTTGTGTTTTGGGATTTAAACCGTTGGGTGATTGTGTTTTGATTTTTGGGCCACAAAGGTAAATGAAAAAATTATTCAGGTACTAAAACATCGCAACCGGTTCTCGCATTATTTTATCAATAGCTTCGGCCGCAGTTGCCGCCGCCTGGGGAAAGACATCTTTCAGGTTTCGAATGTGCCTCAGGTTATCAGCGGTCCTTAAAATCAGCATCGCCAGACTACCCTCTTCCAATTCAGCAATTCTCAAAACACTCTCCCATGATTGGCCCTGGGCCCAGGCGAAAACAGCGGCCGAGGGCCGCATGAACAAAGGGCGAACCTCAAACCGCTGTTTGGCCATTCTGGCCGCAAAGGGCTTTAATCCTTTGGATACCTTTGAAAATGCCCGGGTCAGTGGATCAGGAACAAATTCTTTGTTTACTCGGTCGTCGGTTTCACGCTCATTGACAAAGGCCGCAATCATGGCCGCCAGAAGATCGGGGTCAGATTGTGGAAACACCTTACGCCGAAACCCTTCAGCAATTAAAAGCGGCTGATCCACCCGCAACTGAGAGGCCCAGCTACCGTCCGCTGTCAATTCATTTTCGGCTGATACAAAACCGGTGCTTTTTAAGAAATTCAGATGGCGCAAAAAATCCTGCCAGAGATGCTCGTGGTTTTCCGGCCCACCGGTTTCCGGTCGTGCGCGGGATATTAGAAAGGTGGCAAATGATTTTTGTAAAAGGCCTTGGATCTGGTCGGGACGGTGGGAAAGCAACAGATTCAACGCCATGGAAAAATTGATTCTAATCTGGCTGACAACCTCAGACGGTGGCGAAGAAAGAAGCCTGGCAATTAGGCGCACATCCATAAATTTATCGGGTATCAGAAGACCGAATCCAATTTTGTCCATTCCCCGGCGACCCGCTCTGCCGGTCATCTGGTGAAACTCAGTGGGAGTTAAAGGCGAAAAGTTTTGGCCGTTAAATCGGTCGGAGTTCAAAAATGCCACCGTGCGGGCCGGAAAGTTCACCCCGGCGGCCACGGTGGAGGTCGCAAAAACCGCATCGAGAAGACCTTCCGTCATTAATTTTTCCAGAACCAGTTTCCAGGAAGGCAGCTGACCGCTGTGGTGGGCACCCATAGCCAGGTGTTCCAGGTGCCATCGCTGACGATGATTGGCAATATGAGGCGTATCCTGAATATATTCTTCTATTTTTTGACTGAGCCGCCCATCGGGCTGCTTTTCAAATTTCATCCCGCCCCGGCAGACCTCCAACGCCCGGTCACAATCAGCTCTGGATTTTAGAAAAAAAATGGCCGGTAAAAGATCGTATTTTCTTAAAACCCTTAAAATGTCTTCAAAGGGCGGTAACTTGCGAAGATTTCCAAAATTTTTCCGGTGCCGGGCTTTGATGAATTGGTTCACCTTTTTATGAAGGTGTTGCCGGTGACTTTGTTGGGCAGGCACGGTAAGGGGCAGCAGGGTCCCGGAAGGGTGAAAAAACAGGGGAAACAAGGGCACCGGCCGCACGGTCTCTTCAACGACCCTGCAGGGGGTTGATCGAATCGACGCCAGCCAATCCGCAATCTGGTCGGCATTGCCGATGGTGGCAGATAACAGCAGCAAAGGGATTCGGACCGGAAGATAGATCATGATTTCTTCCCAGACCACGCCGCGATCCTCGTCGCCGAGAAAATGCGCTTCATCTAAAACCACAAAGTCAGTCGCCAATGATTTCCCCCGGTGCATGGCATCGTAAAGCTGGTTGCGCAGAATTTCGGTGGTGCCGACGATAATCGGCGCATCCGGATTTTCCTGGCGATCACCGGTGAGGATACCCACATTTTGCGATCCGAAAATACTCGAAAATTCAGCGTATTTCGCATTGCTCAAGGCCTTTAAGGGGCAGGCATACCATGATTTGCCGTTCTTTTCTCTGAAGCGGGCAATGGCCTGTTCGGCAATCCAGGTTTTCCCGGCCCCCGTCGGGGCCGTCACCAAACAGTCCGAGTTTTCAATGACTTCCAGGGCTTCGGTTTGGAACGAATCGGCCTGGAACGCTTTACTTGACGGGATGCCGATACCGGCAAACACTTTTTTCAAGCTTGCATCCGCACCGGGCCGGATACGCAATTTCTGGGGTACTCGGCCAGCATGGCGTTTTGGTTGTGAATAGTGCTTTCGGCGTTTATACATCAGCAGTGGAATGAAAAATGACGATTGAAGAATGAAAGGTTAACCGCAGAGATCGCCGAGATCGCTGAGAAAGACTAAAAGAAATATGCGGATATTAACTCTGCGGTCTCTGCGTGCTCTGCGGTAAAAGAAAAACTGTCTTGCCTAAAGATTTGAAATCATCGATTTGACCTGTTCTTTGGACGGTGAATCGACATCGAAGGGCGAAACGCCGTTGAGGTCCGCTTCAATCAAGGTGTCATCATAGGGCAGAAAACCGAGAAATTCAAAATCGGGCAAATGGTTTTCAAGAAATTCCCGGTCTTTGGGACCCCGAATTTTATTGCCGACAACAGCGATGGCATTCAGCCCGATCTCGGCCGCCAGCTTTCGGATATGCCCGGCGGTGTCAATGCTGCGCCGGCCCGGCTCCACGACAACGATCAGCTTATCGACTGCCTTGGCCGTGGCCCGCCCCAGGTGTTCAATCCCGGCTTCCATATCCATCACCACGACTTCATCCCGCGCCAGGACAATGTGCATGACCAGGGCCCGCAGCAGCGTGCTTTCCGGGCAGATACAGCCGGACCCGCCCTTTTGGACACCGCCTAAGCGCATGAGCTTGATATTTTCAAAATTGACCGACAGCGCTTCGGGCAAATCATCTACCTTGGGATTGAGCTTGAAAAACCCGCCGATGGTGCCGGGCTGGGCGCCGGTGCGCTCAAATACAAGCTCTTTCATTTCGGCAATGGGCACGATCTTTTCGGCATTTTCAATCCCGATGCCGGCTGCCAGGTTGGCGTCCGGATCGGCATCAATGGCCAGTACCCGTTTGCCCATTTCGTTAAAATTCCGGATCAACAGGGATGAAAAAGTTGTTTTGCCCACCCCGCCCTTACCGCTGACTGCAAGCTTCATTAGACATTCCTCTCATGGAGTGTATATGTAAAGAATTATAATATCGAAAATATTTTGTCGGCTTTTAGAACTGTAACATGGTTAAATCGTCACCTTAGTTGATTAAGTTTATTATGTTAATTAAGTTGATTGAGTTGATTGGGTTGACTGGTTGCTTGGGTTGATTGAGTTGATTGGCTGCCCGAATCGATTGGTGCCGCTTTTCAAAAAGAAGTTCCGAAATACGCAAGGCTGGTATAAGTGGTTGCAGAAAAAAGCGTTCCAAT
>JAFDDW010000427.1 GCA_019310665.1 Deltaproteobacteria bacterium | reverse complement strand
TTCTTGGAGTCATAAACGGTCAGTTCCCCGTCTTCGCCTGTGAAAGCGCCGGGTCCCGGTTTCATTTCACCCGCCGTCGGCTGATAATCATACGGTTTGGCGTTACAGCCGGTCAGCAGGATATAAACCAATCCGATCAGAAGAAACGACCCAATTGTAATTCCGGTTTTAAGCATACCATCCATCCTCATTAGAATTTCACCCGGCCACCAAGAAATCCGATATTGACGTTGTCGGGGTTACTGCCCACATCGCGATCCAGCTTATGGATGACGTAGCTACCATAAAACTCAACACTTTTCCAGGGAGAAAATACATAAGCCAGACCATAGCTGTCGCCCTTGTCATCTTTGACCGATTTGTTCTCGGTGTGGCCCCACTGAACCGAGACGGCATGTTTCTCCAGGAATTGATAACCCACCTTGCCGTAAATGTTGTAAGGATCGGTACCGTCCTTGTCCTGCTTTGCGTATGAAGCGGTTAGATTCAGTCCGAAGTCGAAAAGCATCGAAGCCGATGAGCTGAACTGCCCATCAACAGTATCGCTGGAGGTGCCAAAGTCGGCCCAGGCGGCCGCGGCGGCCAATTTGGCCCAGCCTAAATCACCGGAATAGCGCGCTGCAAGATCCCAGCGGTTTTGGCTAAAAACGCTGGTGGAACCGTAAAATCCTGCGAATTTAGGCGTGTCATAGCGCACCCGGTCTTGACGACTGAAACCGTCAAAATTGGAGCGGGAATCTTTGACTTTGGTTCCGATTCCAGCGCCGTTATCCTGAAACACGAAATCGCCGCCGACGTCAGCCACCGAGGAATAGGCCGCGACGGTGGTGCCGGACAGGTCCACCTCCGAGGTGCTGTTGGAGGCCGTGTCCCCCTGGCCCATCCACAATTTGCCGAACTTGTGACCGACCCAGAATTCCATCTTGCGCTCCCTGAAAGTGATTTTATCGAGCGGAGTGTCACCGGTATCAGTGTCATCCATGTTGACTTCGTTGGATGCGTTGGACTGCATCTCCACTTCCCAGACGATTCCTACCTTCCAGCTATTTTCAAAATCATTGGACCCGGTAAACCGGAAACGGGTTGAGGAGTTTTCGTTGTCCACGAAAAACCATTTGGCTGTAGATCCGTCATCGGCATACATTACCGCCCGGTTGATCTGACCGGAGATTGCAAAGTCCACGGCATTGGCCGGCAAGACAGCCAACAGTGCCGCTGCGATTAATGCGACTACCACAAAGCTTAATTTAAATTTTTTCTGCATCATGTTTTCCTCCTGTGATTTTTATTCCATAAAAATGGTTTATAAATCCAAAGCCCTATTTCTTCGATCGATTACTTTTGGAAGAATACTCAGTCCATCACCGTCACCTCCTTTACAGTCCTGGGGTTATAAGTGCGAAGTCAAATTCAGCTCTTTCCAACATGGGGGATTAAGCGAGCAGGTAGAACTCTCGCGCTGGAAACGGTTTTGCAAATAGATGTTAAGTTATTATTAGTAATCATTCTTAAGTCAAGGTCTTTTTTTTGACCAAGGAAAAAATGGGGCAAACCCTGTATTTCATACCAAAAAAGACCTTATTATAGGCAGGGCTCGAACCTGACTTTCCGGCTATGAAGTCTGTTGGCGAGGCTTGTCCGGGTTTTTGTAGCCTTGTTCATCCAGCTTTAAATCCGACAGGATAGACCGTACCAGGGCAATCATGTCTTCGCCGGTCCAATCGTCCTTTGGAACCATGTGCTCTACCCCCAGTTGCTCGGCTGCGGTTTGATATTCGGGCAAATCATAACTGGTTAAAATAACGATAATAATATCAGGATGATCGGTCTTTATGCGACCGGCCAGTTCCAGGCCGGTTTCAGCCGGTAGATGAATTTCCAGGAAGATCAGATGGGGGTGAAAGTCCTCCACCTTTTGCAAACCCTCATTCCCATCGGCCGCCTCCTGAATGTCCACGGACGGAAACTGGTTAACCAGGACCTTTTTTAATGATTGACGGAAGGGATCGTTAGGATCGACAATTAAAATTTTAAACATTGGGGATCGTTTCCTGGTCTTATTTGAATTAGCATCTTGGATGCTGTTCATAGAGATCGCTCCGAAATTGGTGCCGATGCGCGAAGGTGGGAATCCAAGTCTCCAAACTTTTGAGATTATCGGAAAATGAACGCAGCGACGGAAACAGCCTTGTTTCGATAACATTGTTTACTAAAATTTTGCCCCATGATAAATAAAGTGAACACCCTATATTTAACGCAAATTGGCTGTATTTTTCCTTTTTAAGCACCGGCTAATTAGGAGGCGAGGGGATGGGAAATTTAAGAATTGTTCTGGCTGAAGACCATACCATCCTGCGGGAAGGACTGCGTGCGCTGCTTTCTGCCGATCCCGCCTTTGAGATCATCGGTGAGGCCCAGGACGGCCGCGAGGCTGTTCGCTGTGTTGAAAAACTGGAACCCGACCTTCTGCTGATGGATCTTTCCATGCCGCGCATGAGCGGAATGGACGCCATAAGGGAAATTAAAAAACGCTATCCCGAAATTAAAATCATTGCCCTGACAGTCCACAAAACAGAAGAATATCTATTAGCCACCCTTCAAGCCGGTGCCGATGGCTATGTCCTCAAGGATGCCACCCATAATGAACTTGTCCTGGCAATTAAGAATGTGATGAGAGGCAAGTCCTACCTGAGTCCCGGTGTATCCGAAAAGGTCATCGAAGGCTATCTGGAAGGAAAAGAAAGCAACCGTCCCCGATCGTCCTGGGAAACCCTTTCTCAGCGTGAGCGTGAGGTGCTGAAACTGATCGCCGAAGGTTATAAGAATAAGGAGATCGCCGAGGACCTGTGCATCAGCCTGAAAACCGTCGAAAAGCATCGGGCCAACCTGATGAAAAAGCTCGATCTTCACAACGCTGCGGCCCTGACCGTTTATGCGATGCAGAAAGGTTTGGTTAATCGGTAGGAATGAAGATTGACGAATGAAGAATGACTTTGGAATGACGAATGTCGATTGACGAATGAAGAATTAGGGAACGCTACCCGTCGAGAGCCTCTGGGTCGAACGATCAATTTTATTTGTATTTTTTCAGATAACGATTCACTATAGAATTAAATCAGATTGGAATGCTTAATTCGACATTCGTCATTCGTCATTCGTCCTTCCCTCACACCTCCCACTCCACCCGAATTGTGGTGCCTGTGCCTGCTTCGGATATAATGTCGAAATCGGCCTCCGACAGTCCGGCACGCTCGCGCATACTGGCCAATCCAAACCCCCGTCGGGAAGGCTGCATGGAAATGGTTTTGGCAACATCAAAGCCCACCCCGTTGTCCTGGAGGCTCAATATGATTCTGCTGTCTCGTTGCAGCAAAGACAGCTGGACCCCATCGGCCCTGCTGTGCTTGGCGACATTATTCAGGGCCTCCTGCAGGATCCGGTAAATTATAGTTTTAAGGGAAGGTGGGATGCTATTTT
>JAFDDW010000426.1 GCA_019310665.1 Deltaproteobacteria bacterium | reverse complement strand
GATCAGCATTTAGCACGAGCCCCGCAAAATTTTGCGAAAATTCTCAGCTTTATGACTGAAGAACACCATCTGATCCGATATTTTGTGGTCAAGGAACTTCCTCATATTGGAAAGCCCATCCCTCCTGAATTAATCTCCAAAGAACTTAAAATGACCTTATCGAGGACAACTAAAATTCTTGACGACTTGGAGAAAAATTTGTTTTTTCTGGTTCGTAATGCGCAAGGTGGCGTTTCATGGGCATTTCCTGTGACAGCTGATAAAACTCCTCACCACTTAACCTTTAGTACTGGCGAAAGGCTAAACGCAGCCTGAGCAGTTGATGCAATTGCCACGCCCTTCGTGCAAGGGCGACTACGAAAGAAACCGCTTTCAATTACTATAGATACTGTGTGTGCACACTGCGATCATCCGATCAAAATCGAGCTAAACAGCGAAATGAAATATCAAGTTGACCAAGAAGGTGCCAACCCGCTTGTTTTCAGCCCGCAGATTGACTGGGAATCTTTTTCTAAACCGAATATAATCCCCGATTTCTGACAGAGATCAGTATTCTTCTGGTCAGAGGAACATGCAAGAGAACATCAGCCGGCAGCAGAGCAAATGGATGGTTTTTACCTGACAATGGATCAAGCCGTTTATTCAACCCAAATTATACAAGGCGCTCTTTTCAATTTTCAATAAACTTTGATATCTGGTACTCTCCTTTTATATCTGGAAAATGGCAAAATCGCGATTACATCTACATATCTGAATTTTGGCGATTATGCATGTATTCTCAATCTATCTTTAAGAATCACAATCTTCACAAACCACAATATGTGGAGTTCGCAACAGTTTCTTAAAAATCAGGAATATCATTTATAGGCTGCTCTGTTTTGTTGCCGATAAATACAGAGCATTGTGGCAAGTATTCTTCAGGTTCAACATCCACAAATGAGGTCATTCTTGACCCAACTCACCTAATCTTGTATATTCAGATAACTTATTGAATCCATGTCATATCTGTTTTTTCTTCCAATCCGTCTATGGTGATAAAAGTGCCTGACAATAAAAAAGTTACACGCAAACTCAGAGCGATCCTTTCTGCCGATGTCAAAGGATACAGTCTCCTTATGGCAGATGATGAGATCCATACCATCCAGACGCTGAAGGCGTACCGGAGCCTGATGTCTGATCTTATCCAACAGTATTCTGGTCGTGTGGTCGATAATCCTGGAGACAACCTGCTGGCTGAGTTCTCAAGTGCCGTTGATGCTGTTGATTCCGCTGTCGAAATCCAGAAAAGGCTCACGAAGAAGAATGCAAAGTTCGTTGAGGACAAGCAACTCCAGTTTAGGATCGGCATTAACATCGGTGATGTGGTACAGGATGATGACCGGATCTACGGTGAAGCCGTTAACATCGCAGCACGTATAGAAAACCTTTCCGATGCTGGTGGTATCTGTATCTCTCGCAGCACTTACGACCAGATTAAGAACAAGCTGCAGTTGGATACTGAGTACCTTGGTGAACATGAGGTCAAGAACATCAAAGATCCGGTACGGGTGTATAGGGTTCTATTGGATGCAGATTCACCGAAACCTCTGGTTGAGGAGCAGCTTGAGCTGCCGGATATACCCTCTATCGCGGTATTGCCTTTCATAAATATGAGTGCCGATAAAGACCAGGAGTACTTCTGCGACGGCATTGCGGAGGATATCCTTAACGACCTGACAAGCATAGAAGGTTTACACGTTGTTGCTAGAACTTCAAGCTTCGCATTCAAGGGTGAAAATCGAGATATTCGTGAAATCGGCATGAAATTAGAAGCCCATACCATCGTCGAAGGAAGTGTTAGGAAAGCAGGAAATCGTTTGCGTATCACAACTCAAATAGTAAACGTAGCCGACGGCTATCACCTCTGGTCAGAGCGTTATGATCGAGAATTAGAGGACGTGTTTGCTATTCAGGAAGAAATCGCAAAGAATATAGTTAGAGCCTTAAAGATAAAACTAAGCACGAGAGAAAAAAGCGTTCTGGGAAAGGTGAAAACTCAGGACGTTCAGGCGTATGATTTTTACCTGAGGGGCCGTGAGTTCTTCCACCAAGAGAGGCGCAAGAACATCCATTACGCAGCCGAAATGTTTACCCGAGCCATCAAGAAAGACCCTGATTATGCGCTCGCTTATGCCGGGCTAGCGGATTGCTACTCTTTCCTCTTCATATATTTCGAAAAGAAACAAGAAAACATCGAGCAGTCCGTGGCGGCCAGTAAAAAGGCGATCGAACTCGATCCGGAACTCGCCGAAGCACATGCCGCGCATGGCCTCGCAGTGTCGCTTAGCATGCAGTACGACGAAGCCGAAAAGGAGTTTGACAAGGCGATCAAACTCAATCCCAAACTGTACGAAGCGTATTATTTCTATGCACGAACCTGCAGGCAGCGGGGCAAGATAGAGAAGGCGGTATTATTGTTTAAAAAGGCGGGTGAAGTGCGACCGGAAGACTACCAAGCCGCTGTCTTTCTTGCTACTGCGTACAAAGATCTGAACCTCCATGCGGAAGCCGAAAATGCAGCGCACCGGGCTATTGAGCTTGTCGAGAAACACCTCCGGTTCAACCCAGATGATGCGCGAGCCCTGTATCTGGGTGGCCTCATTCACATGGCTCTCGGTGAGGTGGAGAAAGCAATCAACTGGGCCGAACGTGCCCATGTGATTGACCCAGACGACCCAGGAGTGCTATACAACTTGACCTGCATCTACTCGCTCGCAGGCAAGATCGAACTTGCGCTTGACTGTTTTGCGATAGCGATCCAATCAGGATTTGCCTCGCGGGAATGGATTGAAAATGATTTAGATTTAGATCCGATTCGCAATCAGCCTCGATTTCAAAAAGCTTTAAAGGAACTGAATTAGACCAATCAGAACATGATACGAACGCCGTGGAAATGAAACCCACATATTCTGTTCAGGGAGCTTCTAAAAACCTGTGATAACATACTCTGAAGGTAGGGCCTGAATATCACATCGCAAAGTACAAACCACAACATGTGGACTTTCTTAATTACAACAAATATTAAAGATTTCTGGCATTATTCCTGAGTTTCAGGAATGATTTCTAAACTGCACAATACGGCTATCATTGTTCAGTCAGATTTAACAATCAGAATCGAGGACTGACATTACAGTTCCACATTTTTTCTATTGGCGGCCTATACAAGATATTGTGGTTATGGAATCTGGTACAAAACCGGTGATACCTCCAACGTATATGACAAATATTGAACCTCTCAAAAGTGCAGATACTGTAAACATCTTACCAGAATTGACCGACCCTCAAATATTGTGATATCAGAATTATGATATCTGTAATTTTACCAGAATTGAGGTTACATCTACGTATCTGAAATTTAGCCATTTTGCATGTATTCTCCATGTATCACAATGATGGTTATGACAAAATAACATATTTTGTGGGTCATAGTTTCAGCAGAGGGGAGGAAAAAATGAAAATATTTAATTTGAGTTGTAGTAAAAAAATATTTTGTATTCTTATTTTCTTTCTTTTTACATTTTTGACTGATAATGCAGTTTGCGAACAATCAAAAAAGCGAGAATACTGGCCCACCAGCGGTTGGAGGACTTCTACCCCGGAGATGCAGGGTATGGATTCCGCTAAGCTAATGATAGCGGACGAATTTATCCAAAATAGACTTCCCGATGCCTTTAGTTTATTAGTTGTTAAGAACGGCTATTTAGTTTTTGAGAAATACTACTCGTGGGGAAGTCCTGAAAAATATGCTGTCGTTCATTCCGTTACCAAAAGTGTTACCTCAGCCCTAATAGGTATAGCACTGGACAAAGGTTATCTTAAAAGTGTGGATCAAAAACTAATCGAATTTTTTCCTGAATATATCACAGACGACCTTGATCCGAGAAAAAAGGAGATCAGCCTTAAGCAACTTTTGACAATGAGTTCAGGTTTTAGGTGGAACGACAGGGGGCCTGTAATGCGGAACTGGTATACTTCTTCGAACTGGGCAAAATTTACGATTCAACTCCCGCAGGAAAATAATCCGGGTGACGTATTTAATTACAATTCATCAACATCACATCTTCTGTCCATAATTCTGTCAAAGTCGACTAAAACCAGCACGTTGGATTTTGCAAAGAGAAACCTTTTTGAACCGTTAGGGATA
>JAFDDW010000425.1 GCA_019310665.1 Deltaproteobacteria bacterium | reverse complement strand
GATGAAACTCGCTGGAATGGATCTAAAAGACATCGGGCTGTTTGAAATAAACGAAGCCTTTGCGTCCCAGGCGCTGTATTGCATCCGAGAGCTGGGTCTTGACATGGCAAAAATTAACATCCACGGCGGCGCCGTTGCCCTGGGGTATCCGCTGGGGTGTACCGGTGCCAAACTGTGTGCCACCCTTCTAAGCAACATGCAGCAAAAAGGCGCAAAATACGGTGTGGAGTCCATGTGCATCGGCGGTGGAATGGGCGCCGCGGCGTTGTTTGAACTTTGTGAATAGGCGCTTAGCGCCTTATATCTGACAACATGTTTTCAGTAACTGAAGGTATCAGGTGCCACACAGTACGGATTATTCGCTTTCGTCCTCGATAAAATATCGATTCACGAGGACGAAAAGCAGAAGGGTCAGAATTCATCCGGCCACTTCATCGAGGTGTGAATAACCCGCAAAATTATTACGGCACCGGCTTCCACGATATAAGGCAGAACATACGGCAAACCGGGAATTACAAGTTCACGGGTGGCGGCCACCCTGCCAGGGCGACCCATGCCCGGTTGATCGCCTAACATTTGTGAAGCATCCCAAATCCGTTGAGCCACTTGTGCAGCTGCCGCGGGCTTATCAGCCGCAATGTATTCTACGGCGTTATCCAGGTTAAGAAGTGCCTTGCGCGACCATTTAACGCGCATCAGCACCCCACTTTCGGAACCGGGCTAATACTTCTGCATCAGTAGCTATATCCCCCCGCCCAACTTCATTCAGACCGTCTTTTACCTCCTTGACGTACCATTCCTCATATTCAAGAAACCGGTCTATCGCCTGATTGATAACCCAGGACCTGGAGCGGCTTAACTCTTTCGCCAGATCGTCTACCCTGCCCAACACCCGGTCATCGATTCTTACGGTTGTTGCCTTCATATGGCACCCCCCACTAGTTGTATTCATAAATAATACATATGAATACACAAAAAATCAATACAAAAAATGGCACTGAACGTCATTCTCAGATGTGGCGGCCTTTTTTGTATTTTGAATGCGGTTTCTTGTTCTTCGGTTCTGCGGTTAACATAGATGGCATTCAGTTGAAATGAAGAATTTCTATTTTTAGTTGGCAGTGGTTTACTGGAGCAAATTGTTCATAATATGCCATTTGACAAGTTGGTCTAAGCAGCCGATTCAGGTTTAACCCGGAGAAAAATAAGATGCGTTTTCCAATCGAATTTCAGGAGACTATTTATATCTGCAGGTTCGCCGTTCATATCGCCGGAAGTCCCGTGCATTCTCAATTCTTCCGATTGACACCTTAGAAATTTCTGAAGCTTTTCCCCCTCCATCCATATTCCTTTTTCAAGAAACCCCGGACCCAATTCTTTGACAATCATGTTGAATAATTTGAGGACAATCCAATGATTGTCTTTATCAATCCGGGATGGGCTATCATTATGGGTGATTGTACGGCGAAATGAGGCATAAAAGCCTCCCCGGCGCAGCACGGCCCCCGCTAAGCCGGGCATAGCGCCGGAAAGGGCCAGGGTGGAACCCTCTTTGATGTTGCAAGAATTTAAATCATCGACCACACTTCCATTTAAAAAAAGGGTTTGGATTCTTTCTTCCAAATAATCATTAGGTATACCTAAACAATCGATGATCAAATCCCTGATGCTGCAATTTGCCGGCACGTTAACAAGGAAGCCCTGACCTAACAATTGAAAGAAAAATGGTATCAATTTAGATTTAACAAAGAGGGAAAGATCTTGAGTGGGAAGATCCCCAATCTGTTTTTTTAAGCCGGCCGGAATAATATTTCCCATAATTAAACTTTCTCGAAATCGTTGTTACATAGTTGATCGATTAAAAAAGGGAGCCCTTGACCCGGGCTCCCCGTGATTCAATTGAAATATCCGCGCATTTTAGAAGTCATGTACCAGATCAAGATCTTCGTCCGATACCTCGAACGTCACGTTGTGAGGCGCCACCGGCTCCTTCTTGAAGTATTCCGGCAGCCTATCGTCTTTTTCGGTGAAACCGGCTCTGAAGTTAAAGTCTCTCTCGCATTTGAGGATCGCTTTTCCTTGAGCCGTAAGATCATCACCGGTGAAACTCTGGCCGGTAAACGCATTGATCAAATCGACCAGGGCTTCGAAGGTGTCCGGCTGATCCAGAATCGCAAAGGCGATGAATAAACACATGCCGGTTGCATCCATTAGGATGGCGGTTGCTATCTGAAGGTTTCTTGCCAGTTCCATCTGCCCTTTGGTCCCCAAGGCGTCGACATCCCCTCCAATACTGAGCACATTGGCGGTAACAGCATAGCCCGAGGTGTGATCTGCCCCCATTGGAGTCGTGGCATAGGTCACGCCGATGCCTTGCACGGCACGCGGATCGTAGGCCGGCATCGCCTGGTTTTTGACAACCGGAACCCGCTCAACCCCGAATACTTTTCCAGCAGTCCCGGCGCCACTGCCCAGTATGCGCCCGAGAGGCGTGCCCTTGCCGACCTCTTTAACCAGTTCAATGGCGGCTTGAGCATCCCCAAATTTGGCAATCCCGGCTTCCATGGCCACACCGATGGTTGCCCCCATTTCAATGGTATCGACCCCGAAATCATCGTCCAGCCGATCGAGCTGGGCAATGGCATCCAGATCATCGATGCCGCAGTTACCGCCATGGGACCACACCGTTTCATATTCGGGCTGTTTGGTCACATAATTGCCGTTTTTATCATAAAAAGTTCCCGAGCATCGAATGACACAGCCGCGATGGCAGCCGTGGGTTGCCGAGCCTTCGCCACCCCGGGCGTTTTCCAGCTCCGCCTGGGTTTCGCCGCTGATATTGCCGGCCCCATCAAATCGGCCGGTAGAGAAATTATTCGTTGGATAGGCACCGGCCTCGTTAATAACGTTGGTCAAGATATTGGTTCCATATGACGGAAGTCCTTCACCTGTTAGCGCATTTTTTCTGAGACCGGCCACCCATTCCTTGTTGGCGGCCTTGAATTTATCCGGATCCGCGGGAGTTCGCGCAGCTGTCCCGGCATCGTCGATAACGATCACTTTTACGCCTTTGGCGCCCATGACGGCTCCCACTCCGCCGCGACCTGCATGCCGGGTGGGCCTCTGTTCCATATCCGTGCAGGCAATTGAAGCTGACGGCATTTTCATTTCACCGGCAGGACCGATAGAGATGCAGGCAATTTTTCCCTCAAATTCAGATTTCATTTTTTCGACCAGGTCGTAATTGCCCAGCATGCCCAGACCGTTATCCTCTTTGATGTCTACCCCATCCTTGTTGATGAATATTTTGTAAAGACTACCGTTTTTTGGTTTCCCTTCCAGAACGACGGCTGCATATCCCAGTCTGCCGAGCATCTGAGACGGCTGGCCTCCGGCATTGGACTCTTTGATACCGCCGGTTAACGGGCTTTTACAACCTATGGAAAGCCGCCCGGACATGGCCGCAACGGAGCCGCTCAAAAGTCC
>JAFDDW010000424.1 GCA_019310665.1 Deltaproteobacteria bacterium | reverse complement strand
TTGAGGGGCGGCATCTCCATGGAAACCACATTGAGACGGTAAAAAAGATCTTCGCGAAAACTGCCATCTTTGATCGCTTTTCCCAGATTTCGATTGGTTGCTGCGATCACCCGAAAATCAACCTCCATGGGTTGGGTGCCGCCCACCCGATAAAACACACGATCTTCAATCACCCGCAACAGATCGATTTGCATCCGCTGGGCCAGTTCCAGGCGTCCTTTTTTGGTTTCTTTGGCGTCGGTAAAGGCCCCTTTCTGGTGACCGAACAATTCGGTTTCCATAAGATGCTCGGGAATGGCGCCGCAATTTACGGTGACGAAGGGACCATTGCAACGGGGGCTGTTGGTGTGAATGGCTTTGGCAGCCAATCCTTTTCCGGTGCCGGTTTCTCCGGTAATCAATACGGTGGAATCCATGGGGGCGACATCACGGATAAGGTTAAAAATGTCCTGCATGGGTTGGGACTGGCCGATCATGCTCTCAAACCGGGTGCGTTCCTTATGTTCCTCCCTTAAAAAGAGCATTTCACGTTCCTGTTCCTGGTACCGGATGATTTTTTCGATCAGAACCCCCAGCTCATTGGGATCAAAGGGCTTGAGCATGTAATCGTAGGCGCCATTTTTCATCGCTTCAATTGCGGTGGGAATGGATCCGTAAGCGGTGATCATGACCACGGCCACATCGGGATCACTTTCTTTCACTTGCTGCAGGACCTCCAGGCCGCTGATACCTTCCATCTTGATGTCCACCAGCATGATGTCGAAGTGAGTCTCTTTTAACTTCTCCAGGGCTTCTTCTCCGCTGGGCGCGGTCTGTATGCTATGTCCGTCCCTTTGCAGCCAACCGGCAAGGGACTCCCGCATAATCAATTCATCATCGACGATCAGGATTTTAGCACTACTCATCAAAACCTCCTAACTGGTATAGCCGGCAGACTATGATAATTTGTAATCGTTCAAGTTGGAGTGATGGAGCCTTGGGCATTGAATTACTTTAAATCCCAAATAACAAATCCCAAATAACAAATAAATTCCAATGACTCAAATTCGAAAACTCAAACGGCTTTGAATGATTAATGAATTTAAAATTATGGTTTGAAACTGAAAAAATAGCTGCGTTACAGTCAATTCCAGACCAAAATAACAACACTCGCTCTGAAGGTCAAAACTGGTTTTGGGAATTGGATATTGGAATTTGAGATTTATTTGTAATTTGCAATTTGGGATTTGTTATTTGTAATTTGTTTTATTTCATGTAATCTTCCAGATTCCATCTTCTTACTTCACATGCCGGGCGGATGCTGATTTCAATGGCAGTTTAACTTGAAATGTTGTACCTTGTCCCACTTTTGATTTTACGTAAATGGAGCCACCGTGTTCCTGAACGATTCCATATGCTACGGAAAGGCCCAGTCCTACCCCTTTGCCCTTTTTCTTGGTAGTGAAAAACGGTTCGAACAGTTTCGAAATATTTTCTGGGGGTATACCGGAGCCGGTGTCTTTAAAGTTGATCTGCAGGTTGTCTTCCTTCAAAATATGGCTGGTTTCAACGGTTAAGTTACCGCCTCCGGCTGCTTCCATAGCCTCGGTTGCATTGGACACCAGATTCATAAAGACCTGCTGAAGCTGGTCTTCTGAACCCATCAGGTCCGGAAGGTCCGGACCCAGGTTCGTCACCACTTTGACACCGTCTATTTTGAGGAGATTGGAGTTTATAAATATGGTTTGCTCGATCAGGCGGTTGAGATTCACGTGCTTGGGCTCCATCTTGGACTGGCGGGAGAATGCCAGCAGATTGGAAACAATGCGACTGGTTCGCCGGGTTTCGGTCTCCATCAAACCCAGATATTTCTGGAACTGGTCTACTTCGTTTTGGCCGAGGGTATCTTCTTCAATGATGCGCTGCATCAGCATGATGAGATTCAAAATCCCGGCGATGGGATTGTTGATCTCATGCACCACCGAGGCCGATAATTTGCCCAGTGACGACATCTTATCCTGGTGCAGCAGTTTTTCGTGGGTTTCTTTTACCTGGCGGGTGCGGTCTGCAACCATCTGTTCAAGACGGTGGGTGATTTCTTCCTCTTTTTTCCTGTGCTCGGTAATATCGCGGCTGATGTGAATAAATTTCTGGATTTTTCCGTCTTTTTCCCAGATGGGGTAAATGTTGACCTCATAATATCGCTTTTCCCCGTCGGCCATCAACCGCGTTTGGATTTTTCGAATCTGTCGTTTGTTGCGAACAACTTCTTTCAGAGGGCAGTCGATTAGCCCGCCCTCGCAGGGATGATCAATTTTGTGGTACACGCCGTAACATTTTTTGCCGATGACATCTTCGCGTGTGTAACGCATCTTGGTCAGAAATGCTTCATTGCACTCAATAATTTCCATGTCCGGTGTGATCACCAGGATAAAATCCTGAATGCCGTTTAAAATCGTTTCCATTTCTTCGGTGCGTTCACGCAATTTGCGTTCTTCCAGGCCGATGGCCTTCCAGAAGATTTTAAAGACATTGTAAGAGAGCAGTCGTATACGGGGAGGGCGCGTGCGCAGGACCTCTTCAAAAATTTCCTCCTCGGGCGTCAACATGATGATTAAGTGAATGCTGTAGCGCCGGTCGTAAAGCTGGCGGCAATTCCTGAAGGTCAGCAGCCCGAGCTCATCAGCCAGTTTGATTCCCGGGCTGTCGGGATCGGGATCGGCGACCGCCAGAATAGGGGCGTAGACCCCTTCCTGCTCATAGACCGAGGTGGTTTTTTCGAGAATTTCCTTGCACAGTTCCCCACCCCCCACCAGAGCGATGTTTGTGATGGTCGGTGTATTTTCGGTCATGCGTTAATCCTTTGTGAAAATCAGGTTGTCTGAAGCCAGGTTCCACGTTACCACGGGGCTTGACCGGTTTCAAGAAGGTTTTCTATGGCCGCACGATTCATTTTATGGGGTGGGCGAAAAAATAATTACCATCCGCAGATACCGAAAAACCCTTATAATATAGAATCTGCCCGACGCAATTAAATTTTTCAGGTTGGGCCCGACCGGGAGGTGATGCGAAAACTGCGCAGCGAGGAGTATGGCGGAAAAGGAAAACTGGAAACCTACCACAGCGAAGCCTTGGCAAAAAATGGCGAACGCATTCCCATCTGCCTGTATGCCTCGATTATCTATGAGGACGATCATGACGTCGCCTGCATGGGGTAATTTGATCACCAACGCCCTGAATTGAACCCCGGACGGCGGAGAAATCAGAGTCAAGATGGAGGGCGTGGGAATAAGCATACGGGTGAGTGGGATCGACAACGGTTTCGAGATCGAACCCCGGTGCCTGGACAAAATATTTGAAAGGTTTTACCGGGTTAAAGATGACAATACCCGGCTGATCACCGGAACGGGGCTGGGATTGTCCATTGTCAAGGGGCTCGTGGATTCCCTGGGCGGGTTCATCGATGTGGAAAGTACACCGGGCAGCGGCAGTGTCTTTATGGTCACCCTGCCGCTAAAGCAAACCACGGAGATCAGTTGACAGGGTCAAATCATTTAAGCAGGCAATTGGCTGGAATAAATAAAGCTACACTCAATGGGAAATTCCAAATAACAAATCCCAAATAACAAACAAATAACAATGACCAAAATTCCAAATCCCAAACATGGCGTTTTGATCATTGAATATTGTAATTTCAGACCTCGTTGAATAATTTACTGGTTGAATGGTTGATTAGGTAAATTATAGTCATAATTTCAGAATGTTACGATTGTTAAAACATGAAGTGTCCAATTGTTTTGCAAATATGGGATAAATCCATATTTACAGCCACTTAACCAATCAACGATATCTGAATTTGGGATTTATTTGGAATTTGGATATTTGAATTTGGAATTTATTTGTAATTTGGTGCTTGTAATTTGGGATTTTGAGAACGTTTTCAGATAAACTAACTGCCATTTCTGAAACAGATGGGTTTTACTTTGACG
>JAFDDW010000423.1 GCA_019310665.1 Deltaproteobacteria bacterium | reverse complement strand
TCGAACTCATCTCCCGGTCTCAAGCATCACGACTGTGTGACGATCCGGCGCTGAAATTTGATGCCAAAGCCTGGTTGGTGCTATCCAAGTTTGCCCACAATGGGCACCTGTGATCCAGGGGACACCTCCCCCGTTTTTAATATTATTTTTTTCTCTTTTTCACCATACAAGACGGACAAGTATCGGATAATGAATATCGAATGTCGAATGTCGAAGGAAGGAATTCTACCCGTCGAGAGCCTCAGGGTCGAACGATCGATTTTTATTGATTTAAAAGACAGAGCGCAGCGATTCCATCCTTCGACATTCTGCGGTTCGTTATTCTGCGGTTCTGCGGTTCGCTGTTTAACCCAGGCCCCGTCATCGAAGCGTCCAGTTTGATCGAAGTTGACTTGCTGCCGGTTGTCCTTAATATATACAGAACAAACTCCCGCTGACTATCGGGAGAAAAAGGAAGTATTCCATAATGGCGCAAGAGGATTATTACCAGGTGTTAGGGGTGGACCAAAATGCTACCGGCCAGCAGATCAAGGAGACTTTTCGGAAACTGGCTTTTAAATACCACCCGGATCGAAATAAAGAAAACCCCGTTGCGGCTGAACAAATGAAAAAGGTCAACGAAGCCTATGCCGTGCTTTCCAACCCGGCCAAAAAAAGTGAATATGACACCTTGAAAAATCAGTTTGGGTCTTCGGCCTATACCCATTTCAGAAATAATTATTCGGACTCAGGGGGTCCAACGAAATTTTCAAGGAATTTTACGGCAAGGGTTACCAGCAGTTTGAATTCAAAAATTCCCGGGGATTTGCCAGGGGCTATGTGTTTGGGAATCCGTCAAAGGCGCAGGGGCAAGGACGGACACCGTTTCCAATTGGCGGGAATATAGGAAAAGTTACCCGCTTTTTGCTCGAGAAAATCAGCGGTATCCAGTTGCCCCAAGATGGCGCCAATGTTGATGAACACCTTTATCTGACGCCCGAACAGGCCCTGCAGGGGGGACCTTATGCCTATTACCTGCGCAGCAAATCCAAAAAACTGGTGGTTAAAATACCCCCCGGTATCCGTCCCGGGCAGCGTATCCGGCTGGCAGGGCTGGGCCAGGACGGCCGGGGCGGAGGCAAACCCGGAGACCTGTTTTTAAAAGTTCACGTCCGCAAACCTCTGATGAAGTCCATTAAAGATTTATTTTCCTAATTTATTTTACGTCGATTTCGCCTTTGAGGGTTTTTTTCAACCCCTCGAGGGTCCCCCTCCAACCGATATCTTCTCCGATCATGATACCGATGATGACATCTTTTTCTACACTGACTTCCATAACAATCTCTTCTTCGCCGATCTTAAATACCGCTTCCGCCCAACGCTCGGCCGGCAGACCATTGGTTTCGCAATCATAGTCTGTCCGGATCTCGCCGGTCATCCTGATCTCAGCCATGGATAATTCCTTTCGTTATAGCGGTTGTCATAAATATGTTCCGTTTACCAGATTACCTAACAGGAGAAAATATAGTGCGTAACAACCTGAAATTATTTCAAACATGACAACCGCTATATTATTTTTTTTATTGAAAAAAAATCTAGCCTTTTATGCAACGATGTGCCATATTTCAATCAATTAATATTTTGATTATGGACAATGCCTCATGGCATAAACGCAAAACAACCAATTGGCAGAACTGGCAACCGATGTGCCGCCCTATTCGCCCGACCTCAACCCTATAGAGCGCATCTGGCTTATGATGAAAGCACGCTGGTTCAATAACCATGTTTGCAAAACTGAAGAAAAATTATTAGAGCGTTTGGATCAGGCCATATTGGAGGTTATAGACGAACCGGAGAAGACCCAATAGACCAGCGCTATCGGAACGTTATTCTGTAAAACGCTCTATATCAGCTTATGGAGTTTTTGTGTCAGCTCTTCAAATTCGTCACCGCAAAAACAGTATTGCATATCCAGAAAGCGTGCGCGCAGGGCACGCGCGTCTTCTTTGACGTCCCGGCCCCTGAGGATAACATCGGCCATGAGTTGGGCCAGTTGCTGAAAATCGTCGCCGGTCATTCCAAAACGGGTCATTTCCTGAACACCGGTCCGCAAAGAACCGGAGGCCGTAAACCCTTCCTCATCGGGTGCGGCCTGATAGTTGAGAACGATATTGTTATCTTCCAGGCGCTGCGCGATTTCCGGCCCCCGGGCATAACCCACATTGATGATGACCTGGTGCGTCTCCGTATAAGAAATATCGGGATCACCGGCGATATCCAGCCCGCATTCCTTCAGGGCCGCCGCAAACGCCTTGGCATTGGCCAACACCGCCTTCTGGTAGTCGTTTTTAAAATGATTCATCTCGTAAGTGGCCAGGAGCAGCCCCACAAGGGTCCCCAGATGGTGATTGCTGAGACTGCCGGGAAAGGATCGGCGCTGAATGGCTTCCCAGAATTCATAGTGCACATCTTCTTCTCTATAGTTGACGGCGATGATACCGCGTTGGGTACCGTAAAAGGTTTTATGGGTGGATCCGGTCACGATGTCAGCGCCTTCCTTGAAGGGTTGTTGGAAATAGGGTCCGATCAAACCCAGAACATGGGCCATGTCGTACATCAGCAGGCAATCCAGTTCCAGTTCGTCAAGCACCGCGCGGATTTCGCTGACCGGTTCGCGGTGAATGATCATGCTCTTGCCCAGAAGAATCAACTCCGGCCTGTGCTCCTCAATCAATTTGCGGGTGGTTGCCACATCTATTTTGTAAGGGTTGTCCGCCAAAACCGGGAAATTAACCACCGCCGGTTTCTCCCATTTTGGATCGCGCATCACAAAATCTCTTAACGCTCCCATGGGCTGGGCGCTTAAATGCCCACCTTTGATGATGTGGTTATTCATTATTTTTCGAATTCGGCGCTGCTCACTTTTCCGATCGGCCCGGTTTAAATAATCCACCATGGCGCTGAAGACGGCGACGTTGGCCATCTGACCCGAGATTACCCGTGTCTCTACTTCGGTGCATTCCAGATACTTTTGAAGTTCGGTTATAAGCAAAGATTCGACTTCCGATATGAATTCCGTACCTTGATAGTAGAATATATCCGCTTCTTTAAAGGCCTTAACCTGTTTGTGTTCGGCATATCGCCCAACCGGGTCCATGATGGACAGCAGTCGCACCATGGCCGAATAGGATTGTTCCGACGGAATCAAGTTGATACATTCTTTTTGACGCCAGATCGTATTGGCCGATGCTTTTTCAATCAGGGTCCGGACATTTTGTGTCATCCGCTCATCGGCCTGCAATGATGTCTTCTGCTCGCGAAGCTGATCGTATCTTATGGGCCAGGAATAGGGCGGGGCTTCGTTTCTAAGAAAATAAGGGACAATCACAGCATTGACTTTTTTACCCCTGATCTCGATCTGGATTTCATCACCCTCAACCAGGTCGCTGTCCAGCAGAGCCAGCCCAATGGCTCTCATCTGCTTAGTGTCACTCTGTAAAGAAGAAAGGCCGACCCCCTCACTTGGCCAATAGGGTACCATGGTACCGCTGGTAATATATCCCACCGGCTTTTCTGCGCAAAATACCCTGGCGCCGGCTCGCGCAATGCCCTTTCCCATCAGCTCGATGGGTTGAATTATTCTGGGAAGATTTTTCAGGGCGCTGTAATCGCGGTCGATGATTCGCCTGAAAGCCTCAAACTGCTCCAGTAAAGGCTTCCGGCCCACAAAATCTCCTTTAAGCGGCGAAAAACTCAGGGCCAAGCGCGCCAGACTGCAGGCAAAGATCGGAATTTCTGTGCCTTCCGGATCAAGACCCAGCTCATGTCCGTAGAGCGGCAGCCCGGCTTCCAATCGCAGCGTATCGCGGGCTCCCAGACCAATCGGAGCCGCCCCTTTTTCCAGCAGCTGATCCCATATCGACAGGGCATCCCGGCGTTCGATAAAAAGCTCAAAGCAGATCGGCTCACCGGTGTATCCGGTACGCGCGACCAGGACCTGATGGCCATCGATCGACACCGTACTCAAAGCGTTGCGGATGGGCTCCGGCAGCTGACCGGAATCCATGATACCCGTTAATATCTGCTTGGCCCTCGGTCCCTGCAAACTGAGCATCGTCAGATTCATGGTGCGGTCCTCGATGTTCACCGGACCGAATTTGTCTTTGAATGTCATCAGGTGCTGCCAGTCTTTTTCCCGGTTGGCGGCATTGACCACCAGCAGGTATTCATCTTCCACAAA
>JAFDDW010000422.1 GCA_019310665.1 Deltaproteobacteria bacterium | reverse complement strand
AGGGGGCCGATGATGGCCACAAATATATCGGTATACCCGTTCAAAAGAATGATCTTGAACAAAAAGGTATAAAAATACAGCTTGATAAAGATCCGGTCCAGATTGCCCCGGGTATAACCACCACAGGCGTAATAGCGCTTGAAAACGATTTCGAAGAGGTGGGATCTATTTTTTATCTAAAAAATGGCGATGATTATCCGGCCGATACCCTTGCGGATGATCGGGCGTTGATACTGGATACTGAAAAAGGATGGGTGGTGTTGCTGGGGTGCAGCCACCGGGGGGTGGTCAACACCTTAAACCACGTCACCCAAATCACCGGCAGCAATACGATCTATGCTGTTCTGGGCGGTCTTCATCTGGGAAAAGTGTCTGATAAATGATAATAGTTCACCTGCGGACCTTTGGTCTGGAAAAAATCGGCGTTGGGCATTGTACCGGTCCAAAGGCATTTTTGGCGCTTTCCAATGCCTTCAAAGAAAAGGTTTTTCTCAACACCGTTGGCAATGTCATCGAATTCAACTAATCAACTCTTTAACTTATCCCGGGTGAATCTGCCGTCATCAGCCGCTTCGTTGATTTTTTGGGTCTTTTTTTCGAGCCACCCGATTTTTTCAACCGGATATACATCAAACTGTGGGACATAGGGTTTAATATCCAAAAGGGGGGTGCCGTCGAGCACATCAAGATCTTGAATGCGCAAAGTTGTATCTCGAATTTCAACCAGCCGTACTACCGAAATACCGATCGGGTTCGGTCGCGAAGGCGCACGGGTAGCAAAAAGGCCGCGCCGGGTGTCATCCAAAAAGGGTTTGACCTTCAGGGAGAATTTTTTGCACAAATGAAAGTGATAAATTAAAAAGATGTGTGAGAAGCCCGCCAGATCTTCCAGCCCTTCCGCAAATTCCGGGAAAACTTCAATGTGGCCCTCGATGCCCTCGGCTGCGGATGGCTGAATGGGTGATCCTTTGGGGCTTTTATAGGGAGAATGAATGATTCCGATGGGCCGGTATTCGATTATTTCCATGGGGTCTCCTAATCCGGATAAGACATTAGACGAAATATTTGGAAACGCTTCAACCTGAGGCTTCCTTTACCTCGGCCTCGCCGTCCAGATTACCCTTTCGTTTGGTCAGAAAATGTATGGGGCAGGACGATCTGAACTTGCAGTAGATTTCCGGGTCCCGGCATTCAAGGCATTCCTCGCACATATAGATATCATGTTTCATGCAGACATAACTGGTTTCCCTATCGGGATGATTCACACAGGGTTTCAAGGCCACTCCTCACTTTTTGATTTTATCGCTAAAGGTTTTGAATTTATTACCGATCTACACAATTAGCGACAATTAAAATCATTTCAGGATGAATTCGTCAATCTTTTTATCATTTTCAGGTCTGTTAGAAAACAGAACCCAAAATGATAAAAAGGTTACAGGCTCCTGACGAAGCGACTCCATCGCATGAGAAACGAGGAGTAGGTCATGAAAAAATATTTGATCATCGTTTCCCCCACCTGGTCAAATCCGGTGAAATCGAGAAATTGTTCGCCAAGTGGAACTGGTGATCCGATTGCGGATTTCAGATTTCGGATTGACAAAAGGATAGAGTCGGTCTTCTCAAATTTGACGTGAATTCCCAATTTCTAAACCTATAAACGCCTCGTATTAGACTCCGCCGTTCAATGTCTCTATTTCCTACAAGCCTGGTTTTGTATGACGTTTATGAATCATAGAGGCTGATCTCATCAATATCGAACCTTCGGAAAAATAGCATTGCCATTACATCGGAATTGACATATTAAATCAGATTGCTGAGACAAGTGGCCGCCTGGCGGCGGTCTTATAGTGATTGTCAAAAAATCGTTCCTGTGGGTAATATGAATTTCAACCGAATCATGCCTTTTATTCTGTTCTTTGTTTTGCTGGCCTTTTGCCCTAATTCCGGGTCAACTCAGGCCATTGATTCAACAGAATCTGCCGGGCCGACGGTTCAAAAGATTACCATTGCTGTCAGCCTATATACCGTACCATTTCATTTTAGCGATGATCAGGGCCGGCCATCCGGTATCATCGTGGATATGTGGCGATTGTGGTCCCAGAAGACCGGCGTTGAAATCGAGTTTAAAAGTGCGCCCTTAAACGAAACCATTGCCATGGTCCGAGATGGACGCGCCGACGCCCACGCGGGACTGAACTACAATCCGGACCGGGAAAAATTTCTGGATTTTGGAAAGCCGCTGACCCGAAGTGACAGCTTTTTTTTCTTTCACAAAGATATATATGGTCTAAACGCGGTTGAAGATCTCATCGCTTTCAGAATTGGCATCGTCAAGGGGGCTCACGAGGCATCGATTCTGAAGGCAGCTTTGCCCCAAGCCACCCTGATTGAATATGCCGACCAGAAAAGTTTATACGATGCCGTAAAGAGGGGAGAGATCAAGGTCTTTGCGGATGTTGAGCAGACGGCCCGTCATTTTCTGACCCAGCGAGGCATTGCCCACATATATCGGTACAACCCGGAAATTCCGCTGGATAAAAACGCCTTTTATCCTGCTGTGGGTGACGGCGATGTCAAATTGAGGCTCATCCAAAAGGGCTTTGAAAAAATTTCGGTCCAGGAGAGGGCTGAAATTGAACGCCGATGGATATCCCCCAGGCTGAAAGATGTTCTGATCGTCGCCTGTGAGCGCAATTACCCGCCTTTCACCCAGCTCGGCGTCAATGGCAAGGCCAGCGGTCTGCTCATAGATCTCTGGCGTCTGTGGGCGGAAAAAACCGGCCATCAAGTCGAATTTTTGATGACAGACTGGCCCGACACCCTCAAGGCCCTGAAAAATGGAACGGCAGATATCCACTCCGGCCTGTATCACACCGCTGAACGTTCACTCTGGATCCACTTTTCCAAACCGATATATGAAAATGAGTCGGCCTTTTTCTATGTTCCTGAATACGGTGAGGTTCAAACGGTTCAAGATCTGAGCGGGCGGAAAGTGGGGGCGCTGCGTGACAGTTTCCAGGCTGAGTATGTGGGCAGCCACTATCCGGAAATGGATTTAATCGAGTTCGGCAGTTACCCCGCCCTGCTCGAAGCGGCCGCCAAAGGCCTGATTAAAGCGTTTATGGATGAACTTTTGCCGATGAAGGACAGAATGCTGCATCAATATGAACGGGGTCAGTTCGAAACCCTGGAAGTGCCGCGCATCAGCAACCAGATGCATGCCGGTACCCTAAGCAGCAATGCCAAGCTGATTACAGCCATAAACACCGGGTTGAGCAGCATTACCCCCCATGAGTGGCAGGCGTTGGAAAAACGCTGGATCATTGACCCTGCGGATCGGTTCTATGCTAAGAAGCAGAAACAAATCGATTTGACTCCCAGAGAAATTGCCTGGCTGGCCGCCCATAAAAACATCCGCATCGGTGTTGATCCGGGCTATGCCCCGTATTGTTTTGTTGATGGGTCAGGGAAGTATTCCGGTGTATCTGCTGATTTTGTGCAGATCATCCGTGAGCGCCTGGGAATCAACATGGAGATGGTGCCGGGACTCAATTGGGAAGAAATCCTTGAAGGGACCCGGCAGGGGACGGTAGATGTAATTACCACCGCCCGCAAGACCCCTGAAAGAGAGAGCTTTCTGAATTTTAGCCAGACCTATATCCCCACGCCGCTGGTGATCATAACCCGCAGGGATTTTTCCGCTATTAAAGGACGTTATGATATCGAAGGCCGGAAGATAGCCCTGGTAAAAGGTTATGCCAGCCATGAGAAAATGGTGCAGGACTTTCCTGAAATCGAAGCGTTTTGGTATTCCAGTCCTTTGTATGCCCTCAGGTCCGTCTCACTCGGCAAAACGGACGGCTATATCGGCT
>JAFDDW010000421.1 GCA_019310665.1 Deltaproteobacteria bacterium | reverse complement strand
GATCGTTCGACCCTGTCGTTAGACCCTGAGGTCCTCGAAGGGAGGCTCTCGACGGGTAGAATTCCTTCCTTCGACATTCGACATTCATTATTCAATACTTGTCCGCCTTGTATGGTGAAAAAGAGAAAAAAATAATATTAAAAACGGGGGAGGTGTTCCCCCGAATCACAGGTGTCCATTGTGGGCAAACTTGGATAGCACCAACCAGGCTTTGGCATCAAATTCACACAGTCGTGATGCTTGAGACCGGGAGATGAGTTCGACTTCAATTGCTTCAGACGCGGTATTGAGAGCTGTAGAGGGTTTGCCGCTGCACTCAATGTACACCATCACCACGGATTCGTCTGTCATGCCGGCCGACGAATAGATCGGCGGGCTGATGTCGATGACCCGGGTCAAAGTTAAGCCGGTTTCTTCTTTCAGTTCACGTCGGGCAGCCTGCTCGATGCTTTCACCGTCATCGACGAGACCGGCCGGAAACCCGTACTCATAATCGGCCAGGGGCACCCGGTATTCCCTGGTGATGACAATTTTATTTTCCGGGGTGTGAAACGGCACGATCACCACGGCATCCGGATTTGTAAATCGGCCGGTGACACATTTGGGCTCTCGGGCGCGGGTGGCGATTTGCCATGATTTGTTGCGGCCGTTTTTATCCACATAGGCCACTTCAAACATGTTCAACCATTTCAGGTCCGTCAGTTTATCTGCTTTTTTAATTTTCATAGCTATCACATTTTTATCTGCTTTTCAAAAATTGGTTTCATTTCTAGGGGAAAAATACCTAAAGTCGCATCCTGTTTTGCCGATATTGTTTGGTAGTCGCTGTACCGCGAATCGAAGGCTGGCGAACCCTGCGTCTGAAGGTTTGTCCATAGCTATAATAGTGAATAATATCAAATAGTAATTGTTCACCGGCGACTCTTATCCCAGCATTTTGCTATCAAAATAACGCTAACACCGGGGGCATCCAGCCCGGATGCCGCCACGAGTTGCGAATACGCTATTTAAAATATGGGAAATACCAGTGAAAGCAAATCCATTTTGCAGGCGGACACCTGTGAGTGGCCTTATTCGGAGAGACGCCGCGGAACGGATCGCAGAAATACAAAAAAAGCCCAATTTAAATATTTTTTGGTCAATGGCCGCCGGGAACAGGCGCGCCGTGAAGAAGACAGGGCCAGGGCCTATTTTTTCGACCGCTACAACCATAGAATATTTGCAGCCATCACCGCTATTTTAATGCTCAGTATATTTGATGCCTTTCTGACCCTGGTATTAATAGAGAAGGGCTCATCCGAGCTTAATCCGGTGATGGCCTATTTCCTTGAACACGGGCCGTTGCCCTTTATCATTGCCAAATACATATTGACCAGCTTTGGCGTCATCGCTTTACTTTTCTGCAAAAATGTTTTTCTCAGTCCTGTCAACATGTATACCCGTTCCTTATTCAGCTACGTGATCTTCACCTTTTCAGCCGTCATCCTCTGGCAGCTTTTTGTTCTTCATATGGCCCCCTGAGCTGTCGAATCTCCCAATAGAAAAGCGTCGGCGGCGCGCTGTCATTCCCGTGCAGCTGGCAGGAATCCAGAATCCGGCATAACGGCTACCGGTCTTCACGGGCCGGCCGGGATTGGATGAAAAAAATCCGCAGTTAATTGATTTTTTCCCAGTGAATGAAAGCGACCTTTTTTGTATCGCGGTCAAAGACCGTCACCTTTTGCGTGCCGAACCAGTCCGGCAAAACATAAAGTTTTTTTAAATGCGCATTGCAGTAAAGGTATTCCTGGTGGAAATGGCCCACGAAAATGGTATCGATGCCTTCGGCAAATCGGGATTCCGCAAATAGTTTAACTTCCTCCAGGGGCAGGTGCAACCGGAACTCCACGTTCGTTTTTTTTAAACCCCGTTTGAACGACTCTGCCATTCGAGGTCCAAAGGGCAAGATGCGCAGGATGAATAGGAAGCTCCGGTTTTTGACAAATTTTCGAAAGTTTAAATAATTGCGGTCCCGTCGGTTGATCTGATCGCCATGCACGAAAAGGGTACCGGCATCATCCCGCCGCCAGGCCGCCGCGGAGCACCATGAAAAGGCCTGCGCCCTTTGCCGGGCCAGAAAATACTCACGGTTGCCCTCCATAAAACCGATGGTGCGATATTTTTTCTGCTCGCGGCACCAGGCGACAAAGTTGTGATGGGTCTCGTCCTCGTAGCGGGGCAGGGCGACCCACAAATCAAAAATATCACCCAGAAATATCAGATCCTGATGATTTCCTTCCAGAGACTCCAGCATCCTGAAAAAGGTTGCATGGTTTCCGGCAGCTTTGCTAATGTGGGCGTCGGTGATGATGATCATAATTAGCGTCTCGGAATTTCTACAACTTAATGAAAATAATCGTTACAATAAATTAAACCCGGTCACAATGCAAGCGCTCAAAGAATATCAAAAATTGATCACCGATGTGGATCAGCACTGTAGCCGGATTATCAACAGGCACCAAGACCACATTGTCTGTACCAAAGGTTGTGCCGGCAACTGCTGTCGGATTCACATTTCGGTGTATCCCGTCGAAGCCGTGTCCCTGGCCCTGGCGCTGCAAAAGCGGTCACCGGACTTAAGGCGCCGCATCCGGCACAAAGCCCGGCACACCAATTCCTTCGGACCCTGTCCGCTGCTGGAAGACGGCGCCTGCCTTATGTACGATGCCCGCGCCGTCATCTGCCGGACCCACGGCCTGCCCATGCTCACCGAATACCGGGGCCACCGCTCAATCGGATTTTGCGAGAAAAACTTCCGGAATCTTTCCCCCATCCCCGCAGACGACGTTATCGACCTGACCCACCTGAACAGCTTGCTGGCATCCGTCAACCGCAGATTTGTCAGCGCGGTTGACTGTCGACTGCCTTCGGGCAAACGGTTCACCATCGGTGAAGCTTTGCTGATTGACAATCATTCTTTTATTATTACATTCAAACCCAGTTAGGGGTGGCGGCTGGAAAACAGATTAAAAGTGATCGCTTTGCTTGATCAGCTAAATTAGAAAGGAGAAATCAATGAATGCAGACGTATTTAAGAAAGCCAGTAAAATCCCTTGGTCTACTCGATTTCTTGTGTTGATCACCGTAATCAGCGTGTTATTTTCGGGTAATTTATTTGCCAAAACCGCAAGGGAAATCGATGTCAGTGTGGAGGTTGTCATCGAACGCTTTTATAAGCAAGTTAAAGGAGCCAAGGAGTTCGTAAAAGCATCTAAAGGCATGCTGGTCATGCCCAATGTTATAAAAGGCGCATTTATAATAGGTGGTGAATATGGAGAAGGGGCTCTTCGGGTCGGCGGAAAATCAGTGGATTATTATAATACCATTGCCGGTTCCATCGGTTTTCAGATTGGGGGGCAGGCTAAGGATATTTTCCTTTTATTTATGACTGACGAAGCGCTTAAAAACTTTAGAGCAAGCAGCGGCTGGGAAGCTGGTGTGGATGGCAATGTGGCCTTAATCACTATTGGAGCTGGCGAACGTGCGGATACGACGACCTCAAAAGACCCGATTGTTGGTTTCGTAATTGATGCCAAAGGTCTCATTGCTGACCTTTCTATAAAAGGCGCTAAGTTTTCCAAATTAGATAAAAAGTGATTTTTTTCCAAATTAGATAAAAAGTGATTTTATATACAGACCTCGTCATTAACTCTAAAAATGAGTCGATTTTTTAGACACTATTTATATTTATTAACGCCAAATTGGGGAATTTAGAAATTTAGGGATTGAGGGATTAAAGGATAAGATCAAGCAATTAAGATAGATAGAATTCATTCAATTCCTAAATTCCTAAATCCCAAAATTGAATAGCAGGACCATCACTGACCCTGCTTCAAATACCCTAACCCGGATAAACCGGAAAATGCCTAAAATGAGCTAATCCGCCGGAGGCGGACTAAGACCTCCTATCCCCATTTGTATTTCTTTTTATTCTTTTTCTTTTTTTGCCCGGGTGGGTACCTCTTTACATGATCTGAATGGTAAGTGTAAGGCTTGTCTGTATCCAACTCCACGCTAACGTAATCGCCTAATCTTACACGGATGCTGCTTGGCAATGATGCGCCAACTTCCCAA
>JAFDDW010000420.1 GCA_019310665.1 Deltaproteobacteria bacterium | reverse complement strand
CACCCCAGGGCGGTTAAAATATTCAGGCGCTCATGTTCGATTTGAGATTGGTCCATTCTCCGGGTAAGCCAGTTATACTCCCGGATCCTGGCTTTGGCTTCGGCCAGGGTGTGTCCCAAACGCCAGGGCTCCATAAAGCCCTCCAGCAAAAATTTCCACCCTTCCTCATCTTTAAAGACCGTGGCTTCCTCGCAGGCAATCCCGCAGCCTTCCTCGCCGATGACCTGCATCAAGGCATCTAATATATCCTCTCGTTCACTCATAATTCCCCCTGAATCCATTGTTTTGTTAGAATAATATTGACATTACCCATTATCTAGCAATAAACATTCAGTGGAACCTGTCAACCGGCTTTTTAAAATATTCATAATTTCAGGGACTTGAATTTCTCGTCAGCGCTCCGGCAGCGTCGACTCAATACGGTGTTTAAATTCACAAAATAAAGTATTCACCCCATTAACACCTGACAGCTTTTATATTACTAGATGCTTGTCTACCAACATTCCAGTTGAAACGAAGCCCCCGATTTGCAGAAATGATTTGCTATCTTAGCGCCTTGACAAGCAGGGGATATTTTTTTATAAGAGATTAACTGATAATGATTCCTATCTATAAATTGCCAAATCCATTCGGCTATCTAAGCTGTTAATATAACTGTTTTTATGATCCGATAGCCATATATTTTTTCTGTTCTGAATCGGGAGATCTTTTCTGAAATGAATCGGCGGACTTTTCTTAAAATTGCCGGTCTAGGCAGCGTTTCGTTTGCATTTGGCTGCAATCCTGCCCCCAAAAATCTTTTTTCACTGGTTAAAGCGCCTGATGATATGGTCGTCGGCGAAGCCACCTGGTATGCCTCCACCTGTCGGGAGTGCCCGGCGGGTTGCGGTATCCTGGCCAAAAACAGGGAAGGACGGGTTGTCAAAATTGAAGGGAATCCCTTTCATCCAATCAACCGGGGACGAATCTGTATGCGGGGCCAGGCTGCTTTGCAGGATATATACAACCCGGACAGGCTCAAAACTCCCCTGCTCAACGAAAACGGCCAATGGCGGCCGCTATCTTTCTCAAAAGCCGAAACAATTTTGAAAACCAGGGCCCGTGAAGCTGCCGCCAAAGGACCGGACCGGGTACGGATGCTGACCGAGACGGTTGGCGACAGCATGATGGGGTTGTTTGCGGCAGTTATGCAAAACCTGCAATCCCGACAACCGCTGGTTTTCGAACCCTATGCCTATGAATCCCTGAAAACGGCCAATGAAAAGGTCTTCGGCGTCAACGGGCTGGTGTCCTATCATATGCAAAGAGCGGATGTCCTGTTGTCTTTCGGCGCAGATTTTCTGGAAACCTGGTTATCACCGGTTGAATACGCCCAAAAATTTAAGGCGATGCATGCCCATAAAAACGGCCGCAAAAATCTCTTTTTCCAGGTCAGTCCTTTTCAAACGTTGACGGGCGCCAATGCCGATCACTGGCTGGCCTGCAAGCCGGGTAGCGAATCCATAGTAGCCCTGGGGTTGGTCAGACAGGCCCTGGACATCGGCAAAGGTAGAGATCTTCCCGGGTCCTATCAAGAATCCATGAACAAGGTCACTGCGCCTTACACCCAGGACCAGGTGTTGACGCATTCCGGAATCTCGCTGGAACTCTATGAAAAACTGATTATCCAGCTTGTGGAGGCGCGTCGTCCACTGGTGCTGGGAACCGGTACGGGTGCATCTGATCTCAACGGCTTGCAAACCAATCTGGCGGTGAATTTATTAAATCTGCTTTTTGACCCCAAATTGCGGCTGCTTGATTTTAACAACCGGCATCGGGTGGAAACAGCGGCCAAGCGGTCTGAGGTTTTGAATTTTTTCCTAAATCTGGGAATCGGTGACGTCGACCTGCTGCTGCTCAATAAGGTCAATCCGCTATTTTCCCTGCCGCCGGACAGCGGCGTCAAAGAAGCCCTGGCAAAAAAAGAAACTTTTGTGGTCAGCTTCAGCAATTTTATGGACGAAACCGCTGAGATGGCCGATCTTATCCTGCCGGTCCGGATGCCCCTTGAAACCTGGGACGAATACAGCGGCAAGCAACCGATTGTGTCGACGATGCAACCGGCCATGGGGAAATTGACCAACGCCTCGCATTTAGGGGATGTACTTTTAAATGCCGGATTTGAGAATGATCCGCCGGCCCAAAATTACAAAGCCTGGCTTATTTCCCGACTGGCTGAAGATCACGGCATCGCCGATGAAACCCAATGGGTGCAAACGCTTCAAAAAGGCGGACAATTCAACGTCACCATAAAAACGGCCCGATCAGGCAAAAAGCTGAAACCGCGGAAGTTGGCCGACATAATGGCTAAAAAAACACAACCCCCGCAATCAGGCCTCGTTTTTACGGCCACGCCGTCCATAAAATTTTTCGACGGCAGAGGCGCCAACAAACCCTGGTTGTGCGAAATTCCCGATCCGCTTTCACGCATCGCCTGGCAGACACCGGTTATCCTCCATCCGGATACGGCCAGGCAAAACGGCATTGCCCAGCAGGACATTATTCAAATTCAAACCGAATCCGGCACCCTGGAAGCCCCGGTTTATGTATCCGAGACGGTATCACCTTTTATTATGCTAATGCCCATCGGGCAGGGTCACCCGTCGTACGGCAGGTATGCGCAGGAAACCGGCCTTAGCCCTTTGACCCTTCTTTCCGCTAAAACAGATCCGGACTCCGGAGGCTCCAGCTTTACTGCTGACAAAGTATCAATTCACAAAACCGGCCGCACGATGGAACTGGCGCACACCGACGGCAGCCGGACGCAGCATGGCCGGACCTTCGCCCTTTCGGTCGGACTGGAGGAATTGAAAAAAGGCCAACCTCACAAAAAATCCGGCCTGGCCATGAAAGATTTCCCGCTGACCCTTCCGTTACCGGAAGGCTACGATCCCCGGCGGGATTTTTATCCGTCCCATGACCACGAAATTTATCGCTGGGGCATGGTGGTGGATCTGGACAAATGCATCGGCTGCGGCGCATGCGCCGCCGCGTGTTATGCCGAAAACAACATCGGAATCGTCGGCCGGGACCGGGTGCTGGAGGACCGAGAAATGGCCTGGCTCAGTATTGAACGATTTCATGAGCCCGAACAGATGGAAAAAATAACCTTTCTGCCCATGCTCTGCCAGCATTGCGACAATGCTCCCTGTGAATCGGTCTGCCCGGTATATGCCCCCCATCATTCCAAGGAAGGTTTAAACAACCAGATTTACAACCGCTGCATCGGGACCCGTTTTTGTTCACAGAATTGCCCGTATAAGGTGCGCCGCTTCAACTGGTTTGACTGGCAATGGCCGGAACCCACAAACCTGCAGTTAAATCCGGATGTGACCGTACGCAGCAAAGGGGTGATGGAAAAATGCTCCTTTTGCATTCAACGCATCAAAGCCGCCCATGATATCGCTTCAACGCATCAAAGCCGCCCATGATATCGCTAAAAACGAAAAACGGCTGATCCGTGACGGCGAAGTTCAGCCGGCCTGTGTCCAGACCTGCCCGACAGATGCGCTTGTTTTCGGGAATTTGATGGATCCCGCAAGCCGGGTCAGAAAAATGGTTGATGATCCCCGTGCATATCAGGCCATGGGGTATTTAAATACAAAACAGGCAGTAATCTATTTGAAAAAAGTGGTGGTGGACGTATAGTCGTTGGGTGTGCCGGTTGGCCGGTTAGCCGGTGTGCCGGTTGGATCGGGAACAACAGCCTTGTTGGAGAAAAGACAGTAACCTTAACCAATTGATGGATTGGTTCCAAAACTCTAGGAAATTGAAAAGCAGCTAATTGTCCAAACCGGTCAATGGGCTAACCGGTCAACGGGAAAACGGGCCAACGGGAAAACGGTTAATAACATGTCGCAGCTAACTTACGCCCAAATCGATCAGACCATATTAAACACATTAACGCCGCCTAAAAAGTACTACTGGGCGATCGTGTTCCTGTTGTTGGTCGGGGTGCTCATCGGGGCGGCTTGCTGGACTTATCAGGTTTTTGTCGGCATCGGGGTGGGGGGACAAAACAATCCGGTGGCCTGGGGCACCTATCTGATTAATTTCGTCTTCTGGGTGGGTATTGCCCATTCCGGGACCCTGATATCCGCCATATTGCACCTTTTCAGAGCCGGGTGGCGCAACCCCATTGCCCGGGCAGCTGAAACCATGACCGTTTTTGCGGTCTGTATCGCCGGTCTGTTTCCCTTTATTCATCTGGGCCGCGTCTGGCAGGTTTACTATATGATACCGCTGCCCAACCAGAGACTGTTGTGGCCCAACTTTCTTTCCCCGTTGATGTTCGACGTCATCGCCATCAGCACGTATCTGACGGTAAGCTCTCTGTTCTGGTACACGGGCTTGCTGCCGGACCTGGCGGCGGT
>JAFDDW010000419.1 GCA_019310665.1 Deltaproteobacteria bacterium | reverse complement strand
ATCGCCGGTTGCAAGGTTATTGTAACAGTGCACGCACTTGTTGTTGCAGCGCTGGGTCAGTTCAAGAGAGCCTCCGATGGGCACTCGCTTGCCTGAAAGCCGTTCGTGAATTTCCAGGCTCCAATCTCCGTATTTTTGTTCTTCCATAATTTTTATTCGGTAATATTCAGAATTTTAGAAGTCTCCTCCTCCGCTCCACTTCCTGCTTCCTGACAAGCAATCATTGACCGGTAGTAATCACTGGATTCCAGAAGTGATTCGTGGGTTCCGATATCTGCAATACCACTTTCGTTTAATAAAAGAATTCTATCCGCATGCTTGATGGTCGATATTCTATGGGACGCCAAAAAAACCGTTTTCCCTTTGACCTGAGAAGGCAATGCCTTAAAAATGGATTTCTCTGTCGAAGTGTCCAGCGCGGAAGTCGGCTCATCCAGAATTAAAATATCCGGGTCTTTAACCAATGCCCGCGCGATCGACAATCTCTGTTTCTGGCCTTCGGACAGATTGGGGCCTTTTGCTCCGATTATGGTTTCATATTTATTCGGCAGCTTTTCGATGTCATCATGAATGGCGGCTATTTTAGCAGCTTGAACGATTTGTTCCCTGCCGGCATCAGGATCCCCATAGCGAAGGTTGTCAAAAACGGTACCGTCCAGAATTTTCGGATTTTGGGATGCATAACCAATACGTCGTCGTAACGATCCGGTGTTATAATCGGATGCCGGCTGACCATCAAAATAGATCTCTCCCTGGGTGGTTCGATAAAATCGTAATATCAAACTTATCAGGGTGGTTTTACCGATACCGCTGGGCCCCACAAGAGCCACGCGTTCACCCGGGCGAAGGCGAAACGAGATGTTTTTAAGCACCGACTCATAACCATTGTAACCAAAAGAGGCGTTTTTAAATTCTATATCGCCCTTTAAATGATCGATTTGGCGGCCGGTTTCCTGATGGTCTTCCGGTAGGATGCCAAGAAGAGTCGAGACGCGCTCCAGAGCGGCCAGTGCTTTTTGGAATTGCAGATTGGAGGAAGCCAAAAATTGAGCCGGGCCGAAGACATAGGCCAGATAGGCCTGAAACGCCAGCAACGACCCGATGGTCCACTGACCCTTAATGATCCAGTAAGCACCCACAGCCAGAGTAATTATGCGCGCAAACCCCGGCATGGAATTAATGGCAAGGCCGGCGATAGAGTTGATAACCTTGAGTTCCAGAGATATTTGAAATACCTTTCTAATAGAAGACATCAGATGATTGCGGGTGCGATCCTCATTGGCATAGGCCTTTATAAGGGACGTCTCGGACAGGGACTCCTGAACATGGCCGGATACGTCGGCCTTATGCTCCATGGCTTGATGACTCAAGATATGAATCCTACCGGAGAAAAACCGAATCATCCACACAAGCCCCGGTAAGAGGATCAAAACGGCAATTGAAAGCCTCCACTCAAGATAAAATAAAAGGACAATACCGCCCAAAAACCGCAGGGCGTTGCTGATCACATGAACAATCGTGCTGGAAAAAAACCAGCGGATGCCATCGACATCTTCGGTAATCCGTGACTGCAGATATCCTGTTTGTTGGTCGTCAAAAAATGACTTGGGAAAACGCAGCACCCGGTCAATTAAATCTTCCTGAATGTCAAGGGTAACTTGCTGCTCAAAGCGTGCAAAATAAAAATCTTCCAGCAAGCGGGCAAGCTTTTCCGCTACCAGGCAGCCAACCAGCAAAAGGATGGCTCCAGCCAGAAGTCCGACTTGGCCGCCCAGAATAACATCATCCACCAGGTAGCGGGTGATCAGGGGTGGTGGAAACGCAAATAACGTAGCCGCTGCAATAAGCAAACACCCAAACACTCCCCGGCGCCAGTGGCGTTTGAAATAAGGAAACAGGTTTTCCAGATTGGCTTTAAGACCGCCATAGCCGCGATTACCAGCGATACGGTCCTCGGGCATCTTGCGCGCAAATCCCTGCTTTAAATATGTAAACCAAGTCTTCATTTTATACTTTTAGTTAACCACTCGCTTCGCTTGAGTACACTGAGATCACAGAGGTTTATTTTTTCAGTTTGCAACTATCACCTTCCAGTATGTAAAGATAGTAAATTTAGATATTACCTCAATAGTTTTTGTTCTGTTCTTCCCCGGAGGGCTGAGACTTTTCCCTGATCGGTATCTCCCGATCAGGGAAAAATATTTTCTCTCTGCGTTCACCGCCCGCCTCGCCTGAGCGAAAGTAATCAGGCTCGCGATGGCGGGCAGGTCTGTGTCTCGAGCGAAGCGGGCGGTGAAATTTGAATAGATCCTCATATAGGTTGTCTATTTTGTCAACCATGGATTCTACGCTGAATTGACGGCAGAATTCTCGGCCGCGTTGACCCATTAATTTTGCTTTTTGCGGGTTGCTTATGAGATGCTTGATGCTTGTCGCCAGCGCTTTTTCATCACCGGGCGCCACCAGTAATCCATTATAATCGTGCTGCACCAGGTCCGGAATCCCACCGACGTTGCTGGCCACTACCGGTTTGCCGGCCGCCATGGCTTCAACCAGCACCCGGCCCATGCCCTCATTGAGAGACGGCAAGACGAAAATATCAAATATCGGCATGATCTCTTCAATATCGCTGCGCCAGCCCAGAAAATTGACCCTGCCATTCGCTCCTGTCTTGAGGGCCGCAGCCCTCAAGTCGACATCCAGGTCCCCTTTTCCGATGAACACCAGTACAGTATTTTCATAATCCCGCCAGACATCCTCCATGGCCTTGAGCAAATGCATAGGCCCCTTAATCGGCAGCAGCCAACCGATAAATCCCACAACCAAACCGTTCTGGGCCAGGCCCAATGAGCGTTTCTTCTCAACCGCACTAACCGGAGACTGCTTGAATTTCTCAATATCAACCCCGCTGTGAATCTGAACAAGCTTATCCTCGGGATAGACATTGCGATCCGTGTAGTCACTGCGCTCGCCATTGGTAAGAACAACTACACGATCAGTCAGAATCCCAAAAAGCCGTTCGATCCACAAAAATATCCTCGAAAGCATGGAGCCGAAGTGACCAAAAAACACATGCCCGTGGGGGGTGTGGATGATATGAGAGGTTTTTGCAAATTTTGCGGCTAATCTTCCTAAAATACCAGCCTTTGAGGTGTGGGTATGAACAACATCAGGTTTTTCGATTTTGATTATTTGAAGGAGTTCAAACAGGGCGCGAATGTCATTCAGCGGACTGATTCGACGAACCAGAAAAGGAACCGAAATTAATTTAACCCCATTATTCTTGGCGTTTTTAAGTCCGTCTTCAACAACCAACTTCTCCGAATCCGGCATGTTGGATTCGAAAGATAAACCGTGGACCAGAACCACTTGATATTTATTGCTCAATAAACCACAGGAAATCAGAGTATTCTGTGCCGAACCACCCATGTCCAAGCGGGTGATGATGTGAAGGATTTTATTAAAAGATGAAGGCATTTAATGGATAAATGAATTAGAGGAGGCTAA
>JAFDDW010000012.1 GCA_019310665.1 Deltaproteobacteria bacterium | reverse complement strand
ATTGGCCCGGTTGAGCGTGGCAACAATGCCGGTGTGGGTGGTGAATGGTTTCAATTTTTCTCCTCTTACACTATTAAATAACGAATAACCCTTAATCCGGATAAACCGGAAAATGCCTAAAATGCGCTAAAATGCCTAAAGTGCCTAAAATTGGGGTGTCGCTTCGCTCCATCTTTATTATAAACGCCTGGTATTTTCAGCATGAAAACCAGAAATCAGTAAATAAAATTGATCCGCCGGAGGCGAACCTTAAATATTCAATATTCAATCGAAAATATTCAATCATTCCACTTGCGGATATCCACAAATTTGCCGGCCACGGCGGCGGCGGCCGCCATCTCCGGATTCACCAGGTGGGTGCGTCCGCCTTTTCCCTGCCGGCCCTCAAAATTTCGGTTGGATGTCGAGGCACAGCGCTGCTGCGGCCGCAGCTGATCGGGGTTCATCCCCAGGCACATGCTGCATCCGGCATAGCGCCATTCTGCGCCGGCTGCTTTGAATATCCGATCCAATCCTTCGGCTTCGGCCTGCAGGCGGACCTGGTGAGAGCCCGGAACCACCAGCAGCTGAACGTGATCGGCCTTTTTGCGGCCGTCCAGGATAGCTGCCGCCCGGCGTAAATCTTCAATCCGGGAATTGGTGCAGCTGCCGATAAACACTACATCCACGTCAACATCGGTCAATTTTACCCCGGGTTCGAGCCCCATATAGGCCAGGGAATTTTCAACATCCGTCCGGCTGTAGCCCGCAACGGAATCCGGTGCGGGAACACGCTGGTCGATGCCCATTACCATACCGGGATTGGTGCCCCAGGTTACCTGGGGCACAATACTGCCGGCATCAATCGTCAGGGACTGGTCAAACTCGGCATCCGCATCGCTTGGCAGGGTCTGCCAGAAGGCTCTGGCACGTTCCAGATCTTGGCCTTGGGGCGCATAGGGACGCTCCTGACGGGTAATATATTCAAAGGTTGTTTCATCCGGGGCAATCATTCCAGCCCGGGCACCGGCCTCTATACTCATGTTGCAAATGGTCATGCGGGCTTCCATGCTGAGTGAACGCACGGCTTCACCGCAAAATTCCAGAACGTGGCCGGCACCTCCGGCCGTGCCGATGGTACCGATCAATTTCATAACCATATCTTTGGCAAAAACATGGGGCGCCAGCCGACCGCCGAACTCAACCTTGTATGTACGCGGCTTTTGCTGAACCAGGGTCTGGGTCACCAGAACGTGCTCCACCTCTGAAGTCCCGATTCCAAAAGCCAGCGCGCCGAAGGCACCGTGGGTGGAGGTATGTGAATCCCCACAGACAATGGTGAGCCCCGGTAGCGTGATCCCCAGCTCCGATCCGATGACATGCACGATGCCCTGGTACTCATCTCCCAGGTCAAAAAGTTTGACCCCGAAATCTTCGCAGTTCTTCTTTAATGCCTCCACCTGGTCGCGGGAAATCGGGTCCTTGATATCCAGGCGATCTTCGGTAGTGGAAACGTTGTGATCCATGGTGGCGAAAGCCAGCTGGGGAGCACGAATTTTTCTTCCCGCCAGTCGCAATCCTTCGAAAGCCTGGGGGCTGGTCACCTCATGAACAAGATGACGGTCGATATACAGCAGCGACGAACCATCGGGCAGGTCTCGCACCACATGTTTGGTCCAGATTTTCTCGAACAGGGTTTTTCCCATGATTACTTCTCTTCCGCTTTAAAGTTTATAATAGTATTTTGATAAGTATAGAAGCCGTCTCAAAAAAGTATATTACGTTCAAGGGCCCCGCCATGCGGCGGGATTTCACATCTCATTTTATAATATCAAAACAGTGCTCAACAAGCTTCTGATATTCTTAAATTCCGTCATCTGCCTTCTGTCATCTGTCCTCTGTTTTCTGTAATGCTAAAATGGCAATGAAGTCAGTTGAAGTCAAGTCATCAAATCAGATTGTACAAAATCAATTCGTGGTTATATTGATTCTTAAATAATCAACAGGAAGAAGGAAACGTTAAACCATGAAAGGCACAGAACTGGTCCTCAAGGCCCTCAAAGATAAAGGCGTCAAATACATATTCGGCTATACCGGCGGAGCCATCATGCCGATCTTTGACGAAATGGAAAAACAAAAATGCTTCGAGTTCATCATGTCGCGCCACGAGCAGGGAGCAGCCTTCATGGCCCAGGGAATATCGCGGGCATCGGTGGGCACCCCCCATCCGCGAACCGGTGTCTGCATGGCGACATCGGGCCCCGGCGCCATGAATCTGGTAACCGCCATAGCCGACGCCGTTATGGATTCTGTTCCGCTTCTGGCTATTACCGGCCAGGTTGCCACCGGAGTGATTGCCACAGACGCCTTTCAGGAAAGCGATGTGGTCGGCGTCATGATGCCGATTACCAAGCAGACCTACATGCCCCTGTCCGTGGATAAAATCGAAGAGACCATCCACGAGGCCCTGTACGTCGCCTGGACCGGCCGGGGCGGGCCGGTGGTCGTCGACATCCCCAAAGACATTCAGCTTCTGGAAACAGACGCCAGTTACCAATTCAACCCTGAAACCTATAAACCGGATCTACCGGGCTTCTTATATTCGCCCTCGCCGGATCGCGACCGGATCAGAGAAGCCGTGGCCTTGATCAACAAAAGCGAAAGACCGATCATTCTATGCGGACACGGGGTGATTACCAGTAACGCAGGCCAAAACCTTCAAACATTTGCCGAAAAAGCGCACATCCCCGTCGCCTTTACCCTGCACGGGCTTTCAGCGACCCCGATGGATCATCCCCTGAGCCTCGGCATGGTGGGCATGCACGGCACCGTGCAAGCCAATCGCACCCTGCTGAACACCGATCTGATCATCTCCTTCGGGATGCGCTTTGATGATCGCGTGACGGGCAACCTGGACCTTTTCGGCGGCAACGCCAAAGTCATCCATGTCGAAATCGATCCTTCCGAAATCGATAAAAACGTCAAGACCTCGATTGCCATTAACGCGGACACCGGCGAGGCCCTCAATATCCTGGCCAATGATCATGAGCTGATTAATAAACCCCGGCGACTCTGGTTCGAGCAGATAGATGTCTATCGCTCCGAGATTGCGGAAGCCACCCAAAAGGAAATCGACACCGGCATCGGCACGGAAGGCGAGCTGTTGATGAAGACCATCGTGACCCGGCTGTCCGACATCACCGGGGGCCAAGATATCATTGTCAGCGATGTGGGGCAGCACCAGATGATCCTGGCCCGCTATTACAATTTTCAAACCCCCAACAGCTGGTTCACTTCCGGCGGGGCCGGCACCATGGGCTGCTCCCTGCCCATGGCGGTCGGTGTAAAATTGGCCCGGCCGGACGAGCGGGTGTGGTCCATCAGCGGTGACGGCGGCTTTCAAATGAATATCCAGGAACTGGGCGCCATCATGGAGCATCAGGTTGATGTTAAAATTATTTTGATGAACAACGGCTACCTGGGGATGGTCCGCCAATGGCAAACCCTGTTTTACGACGGACGCTACGCCGGGACCCCGATGAAAAATCCTGATTTCGGGGCCATTGCCGGCGCTTACGGCATCCCCTATTTAAAGGTTGCCGCGTTGGATCAGATAGAACCTGCGTTAAAAACGGCCGCCGAGCACCCAGGTGCTTTTATGGTGGAGTTCTTGTGTGACCCCAGTGAAATTATATTGCCGATGGTGCCGGCCGGCGGCGGCCTCGCCGATATGATCGTATCCAGGAGGACCTGATAATGACCACAGCACAGACAAAACGGCGCGCCATTCTGGCATTTATGCTGGACCGTTCAGGGGTGCTCAACAAAATCTCCATGCTGATCCGCAGAAAAATGATAAATGTCGACACGATTACCGCCTGCGCCACCCAGCAGCCCGGCATCACCCGAATGACCCTGACCCTGCGTGAAGACAGCGACGACAAAGCCCTTCAGCTGATCAAGCAGATTGAAAAACTAACCGAGGTGATCTCGGCCAAGGAGCTTGACATCGACCAGAGTTTCTGGCGCGAAGTGGCGATTGTCAAATTTGAGGCCGGCAGTGCGCACCTGGATCGGCTGAGCCAAAACTATAACTTTGAAATTCTCGATCGCCAGAATCATGAAGTGATAGTCGCCCAGGTGGCAGGCACTTCCCAGAAAATAGATAATTTTATGGCGGAAATCGGGCGGGAAAAAATCATCGAAGTGGCGCGATCCGGGTTCACGGCCCTGGAAAAATAGATAAAACCTAAGATCCGGCCTCCCGTTCATTGACTGCTGATATTATGGATTTTCGAAAGGGACGTTATCAAGCATACGGGCCCAGAGTTCCTTAACGGTGGCCACTGAGTGAGTCCCTTCGATGACAATCACATGATCCCGGGGCAGGATGGTTGCCAGCAGTCCCTGCCCCATGGCATAGGAGTCATTATCCCCGTACCCGAGATAAATGGGAATCAGGCGGTCCTGCTGCTGTTCGTATCGTTTCAGCCAGTGCCATAAAAGCCGCTGCCAGTCTTTATCATCATATTCTCCGGGTTCCCACTTGCGCACGCCCCCGGCCTGAATAATTTCCTGCAATATCTCTCTTTCACCCAGAAAGGGGGCCAACAGGACAATACCCGTAATGCCGCTGTCCTCGGGATAATTCAGCAGATACAAAATGCTGCCGAGTCCTCCCATGGAAACGCCAACCAGCCAGATATTTGTGTAGCCGGCGGCCCGGGCCGGCTCAATCACATCTTCTTTCAGACGCCGGTCCAAATTTCGTGCAACGTAATAGGCAAGATGCGCATTGGGAGCCACCATGTCGTAATGTAAGCCTTTTTCGCGCACCATTGCCACAAACCCTTCTTTTTCAAAAGTTTTGTTGTTGCCGTAGAGGGCCCGGATAAAGACAATCAAATTGCGGTATTTATTTTCAGGGGCTGATTTATAGGTCACCGTATCCAGCGGCCCCTTCGCAAAAAAGCTGCATCCGGCCGCCAACAGGCTAAAAAGGATGATGGCCGGAGCGATAGAGCAGACCGCGCGCCGCAGGGGATACCTTATCTGTTTTTCCGGCCGGCGGAACCGGCAGCGCTTTAATTCTCCGGACAAGGCTTTTCTCCTTTTCTATCAGTAAAAATTGTGGCGGCTGCAAATTCAGATAGACGCATGGGCCAGCTTTTCAAGCTCTTCATCATAACGGTCAATGAGATTCTCCCATGCAAACCGGCCCATTGCCTGAGAAAGTCTGCTGCGATGATCCTGGAACTTCGAATAATCTTTGATTAGGAGAGAAAGCTTTGCGGCCAGATCTTTTTTATCATGAAACAACACCCGGGAGTGGAAACTGTCCGGTATAATCTCCGGATAGGCCAGCCGGGCCGGTAAAAGGGGCATACATCCGCAGCGAATCGCCTCAACCACTGAAATACCGAAGTTCTCCTGTTCGGCGGTGCTGATGACAATTGCGCCCCGCTGCAGCCACTTTATGTACTCCGCCCGTGATTCCACGTAGCCGTATTGAACGATCCGTCTGCCGTAACGACTGCGGGCCCGAATAAAAGCCTTGGGCACCGCCTGGAAATTTTCTCCCAGCAGTGCCAGGGAAAATTCCGCCCCGTCGTCCAAGGCCGCATCCAGCGCATCAAAAAAATCCAGGGGATTTTTGTCAAATTCCCAGCGATGATTCCATATGATCAGGGGGGGCAATTCCGATGATACCCTTTGGACGGCTAAATCCTCGGCCGGAAAACGGCATCCCGGATACAGGACACCGGCCTTGGCGCGGATCTCATCCACCGCCCAACCGGGCCGGTATTCGGGCATCATTTTTAAGAATCCCGGAAGACCCTCAAAAAATGCATGGCGATGGGTCCGAGAGTTGAAAATAATCCGATCCGCGGCCAGGGCGGTGGTTATATCCGTAAAACCGAATTGATAGTCGGTGTGCTCGCCGGGAGCCAGAGGATAGGTAAGCTGGTTCTCGTGAAAATAAACCAGCGCCGGGGGACAGTCGCCCTTTGACAGCGCCTTGAAATCAGACAAACTCATGAGGTCGGTCGTAATCAAGCCGTTGTAGTTTTCGAGGGCCGGGGCTTTTTTTATAAAATAAAGTGCCGCCCCCCGCATGCGCCACTTCCAGAACCGGGCAGGAAGTGTTAAAAGATCGATGCTGTGTCTTGAATGCGCAACCAGACCTTGAGCGAATTCACGATGTGACCCGCCAAAAAAAGACTCCAAAAACAGAAATTTTAATCTTGTTTTCAATTACAAATATCGACCCCATCATTATTTTGCCGGGTCTGTTATTGCCGGTGCATTTGTTTAGTCCTGTTACCCCTGCAATGTCAATCTTATTAGGTTGTGTCAAAAACGTTGGGCGCAGTTGTATCGGTACTCACTTTCTGGTATTGTGGTGGCGATATTAGGTGCCCGGTGGGCGCCGGGGTTCTGGGTTCAGCGTTCAGGGTTTCGAAGTTTTTGAAAAATCCGACCATCTGTCTTGCTTCCAGTCCTCGCGATCGTGAATCTGTATTTTATCGGAAACGAGGACAGAATAGGACGGCAGGCTGAGAATCAAACCTTTGAACCTCTGAACCCAGAATCTATAACGCCTGAACCCTTAAACCTGAGCCTATAAAAGATCATGCCGCAGACTAGTGATTCAGAAAAAACACCAACCAGCCGGGAGCTGACCGAGATGGCCCATCGGCTGGTAGCCGAACAAAACACCCTGACCCTGGCCACCGCCGAAGGTGATACGGCCTGGGCGGCCCCGGTCTATTATGTCTTTTTAAAGTCGTCCTTTTATTTTTTGTCCAGTCCGAATTCAAGACACATAACCGAGGCCCTTAAAAGCGGCCGCGCGTCTGCTTCGATGCATGCCGCGGCTTCAACCTGGAAGGAAATCAGAGGCCTTCAGATGGCCGGAAGGATCCGGGTGGTAAACCCCGGCCTAGATGCGATCCAGGTGCTGCGGGCCTACCTCAAAAAGTACCCGTTTACCAAAGAGTTTTTTAAAGAAAATATTTCTCTGGATCTGGACACCTTCGCCCAGCGCTTTGGTGTCAAACTCTACCGTTTTATCCCTACTCTTGTATACTACCTGGACAATCAAATTCGATTCGCTTTCCGGGAAGAAGTGACGCTCTGATCGTTCTCTTTTCCGAGGTTTTAATCTCTATCAAAGCCGGTGGGTGACGGACCGCAATTGGTACACATCTTAGGGCCCGCTATATCCGGCATACCGCCGACGGCGGGGTGAGACGCACCGACTGAAAAGGCGGACATCAACTTTTTAACTTTGCCCTGGCACAGCGGGCACGTGACCCGGGCATTGCCGGATGTCACCAGTTTATCAAATTTATAGTTGCAGTGATCACAGGTATATTCATATATGGGCATGGGTTCCTCCCTCTAAAGTAAATTTTATAATTAGAAAGTAAGATCGTATTCGCTGTATAGCAAGGGGCAGGCTCTTTTCCGATATGTCCCGAACCGCTGATATCGTTTTTTTATATTGTGTGATAAGCTAAAAGAAATCTGACATAAACCAGTAAAAAAGAGTCGAGTGCTGATAATGAAACCAATTCTGTTGTCTTTTTTCTGCTGCCTCCTCATTCTGAATGCATGTGCCGTTGTTGAAAAAACCGGTGAAAAATACGTCTCAGAGGGATGGTCCAGTTCCGACCCTTTGAGCATTCCTCATGATCTGCGGCAGGCCCAGTTCGCAAAGGGTAATCTTGTTGTCAACCCGTCTTTTGAAGACGGCCGTCAGGATGCAAATAAAGCGGCAGACAACCCCGTACTCCCGGGCTGGGAAACGGTTGGAGCCCATGTTCAATGGACCGGCCAAAAATCAGGCGACACCGCCGGGCGGGAGGTAAACTCCGGCAGCCAGGCCGTTAAAATTACCAGACATAAGGCGGGTGAACGGGACGAAGCCGAAGGCGTTCTCAGTGATTTTCTGCCCGTGATTCCAGGAAACTACAATTTTAGCTACCATGTTCGATTGAAGGATATTGTCAGCCATAAACACCGGCTGGGAGTGAAGCTCTACGATGCTGTGGTGATAAAAGTTTTATTTTTTGATGGAAATAAGCGTCCGATTGATCCGAACGCCATGAATCCGGTCAGCAACAGTTTGATAGACAACTCAGACAAAAGCTATTCTTTTTCCAATTACTGGACCCTGGATGATTTCCCATGGGCAAAGGTGCACGGACGATCCTATAATTATCCGTTCTCGGAGGGTGATATCCCCGACAGCACCCGCTACGTCCGGTTGTTTCTGGGCTTAAAAGGCACAGGGACCATGTGGGTAGACGATATCGACTATCGTTACTCGAAATGGAATTTTACGGCCCTGGAGCGATTCAGGCCGTATTTTGACAGGAAATTAACGCTAAAAGAAAGCATCATACCGACACCCCAAAGCTTTCAGCAGCTAAATGACGTGGTTTACTACGAGGACCATTATTCAGCTTCGGATCTACCGGTGATCGTTCTTCCCAAAAATCCTGAGCCGGCAGAGCGGACGGCTGCCAAGGTATTGCAAAAAAAAATCGACGGCATGCTCAACAAGGTATTAACCGCGAAAAAACATGAAGCCTTGAGGGCCCGGGTCGTGCGAAACGATTTTCCCATCAAAGAAATTCTGGGCGCCAGACTGATTTTCAGTATCGGTAAAAACCAAATTTATCGTCAGATTAAGCCCGACCTTCCCCTGAATGCCATCCGCGACCAACAACAGGGATATATCATAAAGACCGTACAGATCGGCGGTAGTCATATTGTTTTCTTGATGGGACAAACACCGGTGGCAAACTACTATGCCGCCGCCACGGCCTTGCAGCTATTTGAAAAAGACCGCTTTGTCTATCACAATGCCACCGTCATCGATTATCCGGATTTTCTCGGCCGGGCCCTGGCGTTTAAAAATTGGAGAAATACCGCTGAGTTGAAAAATGACCTTGAAAATATCGAGCGCATGAGTCTTTACAAATTTAATACCATGTATGCCGGCTATGATCGGAAGGCTAAAAACTGGTATCAAACAGACGCCTTATATCAAAGGGGCGTAACAGAGGCAGGCAACATATGCAAAAAAACCGGTGTTATGAGCCTGGCAGTGATGGCCAACCCCTATTCTCATTTTCCGTTTGAAGCAGCGGCCGAAAGCCTCAGTCAGGAATTAAGATATACCTGGACCCACAGCAGCCCGGAGAGTCTCGATCGGCTGAAAGACTTCTTAAAAATCAGTTTAGATGCCGGTGCGAATACCGTTATGCTCCTGGCCGATGATTTTGTGCCGCACAGCGGGAATAATCGACAAAATTATTCGCTGTATACGGCGGAAGATAAAAGACGCTTCATTAATCTGCAAAATGCTCAGGCTTATGTCATCAATAACCTGAAGCAGTGGTTGGACGTTGATTATCCGGGAACACGACTGGAATTTTGCCCGCCGTGGTATGCCAATGAACATATTGATCGCGGTCAGGGAAAAGCGGAGTTATATTTTAAAGAACTGACATTTCAGATCCCCCCGGAGGTTGCGATTATATGGACCGGCCCGACCATAAGATCTTTGTCCATTGATATGGCCGATCTTTACCGCTACCGGGCGCTTATCGGCAGATGGCCGATGATCTGGGACAATACCCTGTATGCCCGAAACCTCGAAACAAAGCGCTATGGGGGGTATACCACCTATTACCCGGGAAAGGTGAGGATGTGCAACCTTTTCGAACCGTTTGATACCTATCGCCCACCTAATTTTCAAAAATTCAGCGACGGTGGGCGCATTTACACAAACGGCAATGCCTACCGGGAAATCTTCAAGGCCAAATATGCAACGGTTGCCGATTATGAATGGAACACCTCCGGCTACCAACCGGAGCTGGCGCTATGGAAAGTACTTTGCAAAACCTACGGGCCGATAGGTGCAAAAGAACTCTTATACTTCAATGATGCCTATTATGGACTTTATGATATGTGTCTGAGAATGGAAATTGGAGGTGCAAAAGGTGTGTATATTAAAAAGGGCAACAAATTTATAAACGAACTGGCTAACCGCCTGCAGCGAATATCAGAATCTTCTTGGGCCAACCAGGCCTTGCTGCAGGAACTTGAAAATTTCAGAGGCAAACAAAAAAAGCGATTTGAAAGGGCAATAAAAAAGGGAGAGATCCCATAGGATCTCCCCCTGAAAGGAAGTTAGGTTGAAAATTTAACCAGTTTACCACTCGGTTCCGCTAACTGATTGTGATCCCCGATATGCCGTTTTTACTAGAGATGCACGTACATTCGAGAAATCACCAAACTGTCACCGCAAACTCTCGTTTAAAGTATAACCGCTGGAGGCGCAAGGCCGTCACGTGGTTTTTTATTTTGTCTTAGATTGGGTGACAAGTAAATGTTGCTTATTTAGTCTGCAAAGAGCATTCCAAAAAAGACCAATTTTGGAAAGATTCCATATGGGCTTAAATATCAGACGATTAGAATGCAGCTGCGGAAAGTCTGCCTAAAAGACAACCCTGCAGGCCTTGGCAATTTGCAAATTGCATTTGCGAAATGCAATTTATGCGGGTTTTTCGGGGCTTTTAATCAGGTGGCCGGCCAGATAAGTACCTAATACAAACAGGCTTTTGAGGTTCAGATAACGCTCTGCTGATTGCTGAAAAAAAAGATTGCTCTGAGCCGGGAAATCGTCATCCCGATCATTAAAACTCAGGTACTGGGGCACTCCCGGCAGGGCCTGGAATTTCACAGACAGATCCGTGGACACGGCATCCACGACAGGTTGGCCCCCGAGACCCTTGCAGGCTGATTCAAGCGCATCCAGCCGACCGGCAAAGGTGCTGGCAATCAGATGGTTGGTGTTGTTGGCAAAACTGACCACCAGGGGACCGGCCCCTTTAAAATCCCGGAAAGTCATTTTTTCGGGATTGGCCGGCGGGATAATTTCATTTCGAAGCACATAGGTCAAAAGCACCGTCGCCACGGCGGGCGTCGGCGCCTTTCCATCGGAATCAACAATGCCCTGTTTTGAAATTAAATGCTGCCGACCGAAGAAGGGGATGACGATTTTATCGGATCTCAATTCAAGTCCCCGTGCATGGGCCCTGTTGGCAAGATCGATTTGCTTGAACTGGGCCAGATGATCTCTATATGTAAGGTCGAATGCTTCCATGGGAATAATTTCGAAGATAGGCGGCCTTAAGACGGTCTTACTTGGCCTCAAGTTCTTTCAATTGGGTCACAATGGCCTCCCGCTGATCCTCCAGCTCAAATAACTCTTGCATGATCGGTGGTTTGACCGAATGGGCCGGAAGCTGTTTTTCAGTTTCCTGAATCTGTTTGTCGATCTCTTCCAGTTTTTTTTGAAGTTCCTGTTTTTGATCCATCACATTTTCCTCATTAATTTTGCTAATTTCCGGGATTGAAATCGCCGCCATCAAGGACCTGTGCTGATGATATCGTCACCGGGTGTATCTGCCTGCTGTTTTTTTAACCCGGGCGCGATCACGATTACATGATCTAAGTCAAAATTAAAAATAATGTTGCGGTTCTCCAAGTCAAGCGGTGATGTTTTCTTACAGGTTGAGACGGCAGGCCCCCGGGAAAATGGCCGTTGACAATTAAATCGACCTTCGATATTTTAATTCCTAAAAAGGAGAGTTCCGAATGCTTGACAGCCTGAAACGATTTTTCAACCAGCCGGCGGCCGGCGGCGCTGTGGATTCAGGTCGCGATACGGAGCACGATGTACGAATCGCAACCTGTGCCCTCTTTCTGGAGATGGCACGCATAGACGAAAAGTTTACCGAAGAGGAGATGGACACAATTCTTTCAATTATGAAGGAAAAATACGGATTAGACCGGGAACATGTCGACGCGTTGGTCGCAGAGGCCGATAATGAACTGGCAGAAAGCGTCGACCTCTGGCAGTTTGCCAGGTTGATCAATAAAAATTATTCAATAGACGAAAAAATCGAAATTATTGAAACTCTGTGGCGGATGGTTTATGTCGACGGGAAAATGGACAAGTACGAACACTATCTGATGAACAAACTCAAAAATCTGCTGCGCCTCTCACAGGGCCAGCTGATCGACGCCAAGCTGAAAGTTCTTCATTCGGAATGACCACAGCGGAGGTGAAAGGATAACGAATGCGTATTGTAAGGTTTATTGATGAAGCGGGTCATCACCGTTACGGCCAAAATTACGGGAACGGCGAAACCGAGCTACTGGAAGGGAATCTTATCGCCGGTTTTAAAGAAACCGATACAATTGGCCGTGTGAAAAAGCTGCTGGCACCGGTGCTACCCCCGGTTATTTTCGGCATCGGCCTCAACTATCATCAACATGCCAAAGAAACCGGGATGGAGGCCCCGAAGTATCCGGTGGTGTTTATGAAAAATCCGGCCTCGATTACCAATCCACATGATCCCATCCTATTGCACCCCTCCTGTATGGCGCCGCCTGAGGTGGATTATGAGGCTGAGCTGGCGGTGGTCATCGGCAAGGCGGCCAAGGATGTAAGTACGGCCGAGGCCCTGGGCTACGTGTTCGGTTACACGGCGGCCAATGACGTTTCGGCCAGGCGGTGGCAAGGACGCCGGGGCTCCGGCCAGTGGGTGCGGGGCAAAAGTTTTGACACCTTCTGCCCTCTGGGACCGGAGCTGGTTACAACCGATGAGCTTCAAGACCCCCAGAACCTCCATTTGATCTGTGAGCTCAATGGGCAGGTTATGCAGGACGCTGACACCGGAGACATGATTTTTCCCGTGGCCGAATTAATTTCCTTTCTTTCAACCGGAGCAACCCTGCTGCCCGGTACGGTGATTCTTACCGGAACACCCAGCGGTGTGGGATTCACGCGCAAGCCCCCGGTTTATCTTATGCCCGGCGACACCGTCAATGTAACCTTGGAAGGTATCGGGACCCTGAGCAATTCCGTCGAGCTGCAGAAATAGAATAGCTTGAGCTGGAAGTATAAAAGAATTTGCTCCTCTCAGAAATGTGTGCATAAAATTTGCCATCCAGTTAATCCAGCGCAAAGTTTCGCTCAACAGCATTTTAGGCATTTAAAGCCGGATAATCGGGCTTTGGATGGAATTCCCCTGTCATCATAAATCTTCATTGGTAATAAAGCGATCCCCTTGCCAGTTCTTGTCGATTCGAAACTTTTTTCTTACCAGAATCCTTTCTGCCAGCACCACGGAGGCGGGGTAATCCGTTCTGCGATCACAGAGTTTATTAAAATAGGCTTCCGCTTCGACAGAATCTGCAAATACCTCCCGTTTGATTTTTCGGGTATTGCCAATTCGGATCATCACGGAATACATTTGCGATTTCCTTTCCCTAGCGCGATCTTTTTGGGCTCCCATTGCCGAACCTCCTCTCTGTTAATCTGAATATCTTGCATATCTGAACAGTTGTCAAATTTAGGGTTGCAAATTGTTCTTTGAAAACTGAAGTAAGTTGTTAGATCGAAGGTCCGGCGGATTAATTATTTTATGCTGCGCATTTTTTTATGCTATTTTTGACTTTTTAATTTCATCATAGATGCTGATGTAAAAAAGAATAGTATGAACTAAGCTACTGAAATCTTGTATTTTTTTCAAGATTTTGAAGAGCTTTTCAGTACACATACGCCTTTGTGCACTTCTGTTTCAGAAATGATTAATTAATCCGCCCGGATCAACTTCTAAATATTTTCTTCAATTTTCAAAGAACAAATTTATACTACCCAACCCTGTTATGGCTGTTTTTCAGGGCGGAGTAATTAGGATCCGTGCGTGATGGTTTCCAAATTTAAAATTAACGTTATTGTTTTTGACATTGGCATTCAATATATTGGCACCCTATTGGTTTTAGAATTTTAGGATTTTCAGTAATCACCTGAAAATTAACGAAAATTGAAAAACTTTATAGATTGGTGCGAATTTTGCTTTATCATTATACGTTGAACTTTCAACCGGGTGCAAAGCCGCCGGTTGTATGGCTATAATTATTAGATCCGTGATCCCCCGGTAACCGTAAAACCTTTTCAATTCTCACCGGCAGAGCCGGTGGCTTATGAATGGAGTTAAGGAATATGAAATTAATTACGAGAGTCTGCAGGCGGTGGGTCATTTTAACCGCGCGCCGGCGTCCTGAATTTTTATGATCTCTGAAATTAAAACCTACAATACCTATCCGCTAAAGATCTGGCTGAGCATCATTGCGGTCGCAGCGCTAATTTTTATAATATCCTGCGGACACCACCGAAAAGAAAGTGAAGCCGGTTTGCGGGAAGTTAATCGCGCTCCCGGACGCAAGCATGATCCGACCCCTTCGGCAATACAGAAGCAGCTGGAGGCGGAATACCTACGGTGGCAGGGGACGCGTCACCGTATGGGCGGCAGCAGTCGCAATGGCGTAGATTGTTCCGGGTTTGTCAAAGCCGTTTATAAAAATGTTTTTAAGATGGATTTGCCCCGGACAACCAAAATGCAGGCGACGCTCGGACGGCCTGTAAAAAAAACCGACCTTCAAGCCGGTGATCTGGTGTTTTTCAAACCGCCTTCCTATCCGCGACACGTGGGGATATATTTAAGCAATTCGGAGTTTGTCCATGCTTCCAAAACCAAAGGCGTCACCATTTCCAAGATTAACCCTTACTACTGGAGTAAATATTTCTGGACCGCACGCCGCCTGCTGACGGAATACCCCCCCTGATAGAACCGTATCTAACAGGCCCTAATTGAGGATCTTCTTCACCCTGCCCACCTGTCCGTCGACCAGCCGCACCTTGATGCCGTGGGGATGATTGGCCGATTTTGTCAGGATATCCCTGACAACTCCCCG